>JABLXA010000001.1 GCA_013178415.1 Bacillota bacterium
TTTATCACAAGAGCCTTGATTCGTATAGAAGGGGGCAACTTGCATTGGGTCTCGTCCCAGGGGAGGACAGAATCAAGGATCTTACCGATCCCAAGGGTGTCGAATAATGCTGAGATAAGAGGAGCAGGTCCTGCATGGAATATCTTTAAGGATGAAACCATTGGAAACACCCCCGCCCCCAGTATACACGGAAGCAGGGGAAAGTATAAGTAAATATTTGCCTTATAATCCTATAAATGTAACATTATCACTAAAATATCTCTCCCTTATCTATGACCTCAGAAAATGCTCCTTCATACTCCGAAAGGGTGCGAAATGTAAGTTACGTATATAGTACCTCTAATGGGGGTTCTAGTTATTGGTATATGATTGTCCGATCTGAGGAAGGTTACTGAAGCGTTCTCTCAAAAGATTAGCTTTGTCAAGCTTATTACTGCCCTTTTCTTTGTAGTCTTAGGAGCATATATGTTGAGCCGTGGATGAGCTTACCTCGCCATCCAATTGACGGAATCCCAGGCGATAATAGGTAGCCATGGGTTCATTTTTCAAAATGGCTCACAGCCTCTATTTATCACTACCTTGACGATACCTTAAAATTTTATAAAAATATATTGACAAATTGTAGCAATAATCTTATACTATGTACTGCATATAATGATTTTTGATGGATCATATGGTATAACTTATCATGCCAAATTGGGAACCTAGAGGGTCATAGGATTGATAATTAGCTGCTGTTGTAGGCTTAAAGTGAATATAATCTTAGATGGGGTGTGCATAAATGTTAGAACTACAGCAAAGAAGAGACAAGATTTTGGAGGTTCTTCGTGAGGCTCATGAGATATCGGTAAATGAGTTATTATCAAGATTCAAAGGGATCTCACCTGCTTCACTGCGCAGAGATCTACGCATTCTGGAGGCAAGGGGCCTGGTATCGAGGAGCTACGGTAGCGTTACGCTTATTTCCTCACTTCAGCATCCTTCGAATCTAGAGAGGAAGCTAAGCGTTCATTCGGGGGAGAAGATGAGAATAGCGAAGGCGGTTGCGTCTTTGGTCAAGGATGGAGAGACCCTTTTCTTCGATACGGGTTCGACTGCCTTATATGTGGCAAGGGAGCTGAGGAATCATAAGGGGTTGATGGTTATCACCAATTCCCTCCCAGTAGCTTATGAGTTAGGGGCCATCCCATATATTAGAGTTGTCATGACCGGCGGGGTTTATCAACATAATGAGCAATGTCTTGTAGGTTCCATGGCTGAACAGGACATCCGTAGTTACAAGGCCTTGAAGGCCATTATCGGTGCGGATGGATTTACCGCGGCAGATGGCGTTACATCTCATGATCCCGAGAATGCGGGGGTCACGCGTGCCATGGTTGAGTGTTCGGAGGAGGTTATAGTTGTAGCGGACTACAGGAAAATAGGGATAAGAGGGGTGGTCCCGATAGCCTCGGCGGAGAAGGTCGATATTCTTGTCACGAATCGCGAGGCTGCCCAAGAAGAGGTTGAGGCTCTGGAGGCAAAGAGTGTCAAAGTGATCCTATGCTAGGCGACCTTCTATAACGGGCATAGATTCAGGGTACCCTTTCTGGTGTACCTTACGGGCCCTTGAATTTATCCATATAAACTAATGAAGCCAGATTCGGAAAGGATGAGGGAATGTGTCCATAGGAAAGGCAATCAGGATGGCCAGGTTATTTAGATCCAAGACAAAGCGTCTCGTTTTAATAACATTGGATCATGGTATATGTATCAAGCCGATGAAAGGCCTGGAGGATACTAAAGCCATCGTGAGAGCGGCAGCGGAAGGGGGAGCCGATGCAGTTCTGGTGACCCCCGGTATAGCGAAGCATACATATGAGGAACTGGCTGGCAAGATCCCCTTTATGCTGAGGATAGATGGGACTGCTACATCCATAGGGCCGGACCTGACCAATGACCGTCTCATATGTTCTGTGGAGGAGGCTTTAAGGCTCGGGGCAGATGCGGTCGCCACTTTTGGCGTCATAGGGGTTCCGCGTGAGGCGGAACTTGCCGAGAAGAATGGGCGAGCCGGTGAGCTCTGCGACCTCTGGGGCATGCCTATGATGACCGAGATGATCCCTCCTGAGATATTAACTCACCAGTTTGAAACCAAGGCATCCCGCAAATGGCCCTCAGATCCCGAGGTGGTGAAGTTCTCCGCGAGAGTCGCGGCAGAGTTGGGGGCTGATATTGTTAAAGGCTACTATACTGGGGACCCTGAAACATTTCGAGAGGTTGTAAAATATTGTCCAGTACCCTATGTGGTGTTGAGTGGCCCTGCTTCGGATGACCCGGAAGTCCTCTTGAAATTCATAAGGGAAGCAATAGACTGCGGGGCTGCTGGGGTTTCGATGGGACGTAATATCTGGGAATCGAAGAACCCCGTGGCTTTAATCAAGGCAATATGCAGTATCGTGCATAATGATGTATCCGCGGAAGCCGCTCTTCGGGAACTCTCTTGAGATAATCAAGTAGGAGGGGGGTGCGATAACTGGCTCCTAAACGGAGAATTGCTGGATGGGTTGCTAGGGGCGATCGAGAGCAGTTAGGCGGAAATGGGAGCGGTTGAGAGGATAATTATAGAAAGGGTGATAGACAATGATAAGAAAGTTACTGGCAAGCCTGCTTACTCTTTCAATGTTATTAGTCTTACTGGTAGCTGTCGGAGTTGATGCGGGCAAAAAGGTTGTGATCGAATACTGGCATCCATATGGCCCTCCCTGGGACGAACTTCAGCAAATGATGGCGGATCTCTTCATGAAAGCAAACCCGGATGTTGAGATAGTTTGCAAAATGGTCCCCTGGGATAGTATGTTTCAAAAGCTGGCTGTGGCTGTAGCCTCGGGCACAGCCCCTGCTGCTGCACATCTCTGGGGAAGCTGGCAAGCGATAGCGGTTGCCGATATGGGGTTGACGGTTCCCCTTGATCCCTATATGAAGAAGGATCCGACATGGGATCCAAAAGATGTATTTCCCGCTTTTCTAGAGCAGTTTCACTATAAAGGTCAATATGTGGGACTCCCATGGGCGGCGCAGCCAACCTCTCTTTGTTGGAACAAGCAGGTTTTCCGTGAGTCTGGCCTTGATCCCGAGTTGCCTCCGAAGAGTCTAGAAGAGTTAGAGGCATATGCGTCCAAGATAACTTTAGAGGATTCGCGGGGCAAGTTGGTAAGGATAGGCTTCCTGCCGCAGAATATCTGGGGAGGCTTTCTTAATTGGGCGTATCATTGGGGTGGTTCGTTCTATGATGAGAAGACTGGAAAGATAACTGCAAGTGATCCTGTAAACGTTCAGGCTTTAGAGTGGCAGGTCAACTTCCTAAATAAGTTCGGGGGTATAGAAGAGATAACGGCTTGGCAGGCCGGATTCACTGGGGGCGAAAACGATCCATTCATTCTAGGTAAACTTGGAATGATGATAGCCTCTCATTATCATTACTACTCCTTCCACAGATATAAACCAGACCTCGAATATGGGTTTGCTAGACCCCTTCTTCCCGGTCCTCCCGACCGGAAGAAAGGGCCCTTGGCACATTGCGACGCCATGGTTGTGCTAAAATCTAAGAATGCTGAATATGGATATAAGTTTATAAAATTTGCAGTTATGGGGGAGGCGTGGTTAGAAAGAAGTAAGATAAGTGCACATCCATCCCCTAGTAGGCGTCTCAATAAGAGGTTTATTGAGCTGGGTCTCCTGCCTAAATGGTATCCTATGGCTCTCTGGGAGCAGAACATGGAGGTGCTAGAGATCGCAAGGCCTCATCCGGCGATACCGGTGATTCCTAAACTCATGGATGAGCTAAGTGCCCAGGTTGATCTTGCTTATCGAGGCAAAAAGACGCCGAGGTCAGCCCTAAAGTATGTTGACGAGGTTGTCCAGCGAGAACTCGATAAGAATTTGAAGAAGCGGTAGATGCGAGAATAGAAATGGCTGGGCGGCTCTCGTGGCCTCCCAGCCGGAGGAATGTGAAGCTGTGGCGGGAGGGAATTGGGATGCTAAGATATATGAGCCTCCGGAATCGAGAAGCCCTCACAGGAGTCATTTTCGCGCTTCCTTGGCTTTTGGGATTTTGTATCTTCAGGGTTTATGCCATCATAACCGTAATCTATTACAGCTTAACTGACTTTAAGGTTTTCGCGCCTCCCGAATGGATAGGTCTAGTCAACTATCAGGAACTATTTAGGTCGGATCCTCTCTTTTATAGATCGCTTTCGAATACCTTCTACTATGTGGCCTTTTCCATACCTCTCGGGATAATAGTGGCATTTTTGCTCGCGGAGCTTTTAAATCAAAAGGTGAAAGGCATGGCCCTGTTCAGGACGATATTCTATCTGCCATCGATAGTTCCGATAGTAGCCTCTTCCATGCTTTGGCTCTGGATACTCAATCCCAATTTCGGACTTTTAAATGCGTTTCTCTCGAAATTGGGACTTCCTGCGCCTAACTGGTTCGGTTCCCCTGTATGGTCTAAGCCCGCCTTGATTTTGATGAGCATATGGGGAATCGGGGGGACGATGATCATATTTTTGGCAGGGCTTCAGGACATTCCGCAACAGTTATATGAAGCTGCCGAACTGGACGGTGCCGGCGTGTTTCAGAAATTCTTCCGGATAACGATTCCGATGATGACCCCGACCCTATTCTTCTCATTGGTTATGGGAATCATCGGCGGTTTTCAAACCTTCACTCAAGCTTTCATAATGACACAAGGCGGTCCGGCATATTCAACGCTTTTCTACGCTCTGTATCTATACAATAACGCTTTTAGATATTTTAAAATGGGATACGCCTCAAGTCAGGCTTTGGTGCTTCTCGTGATAATCATGATACTTACCCTCACAGTTGTGTCTACTTCAAAAAGATGGGTTTACTATGCCGGAAGGTCTTAGGTTTTCGACATGAAAGGGGAGTGGTCCCGGTGGCTAATTTCAACGCGAGCCTGCTTGGAAGCAAGAAGAAACGCGAGGCTTTAGGAAGGGGTATAGCCTACCTGCTTTTGATAACCCTTTCGGTTATATTTGCATTTCCCCTTTTTTGGCTTCTTTCGACCTCCCTCAAACCTGATACCCAGATCTTCATGTTTCCACCCAAGTTGATCCCGAATCCCATCGTTTGGCAGAACTACATCAAGGTTCTTCCGTTACTGAGATTTAGGGTCACAGTAGTAAATAGCCTTGTTATAGCTTTCGGCGAAGTGATGGGTACGGTCATTTCATCCTCTCTAGTCGCCTATAGTTTTGCGCGCCTTCGGTGGCCCGGGCGGGACATTCTTTTTGTCGCTCTGCTATCTACGATGATGATACCCTATGCTGTGACCATGATCCCGATTTTCATCGTTTTCAACAAACTAGGCTGGATAAACACCTTCAAACCTTTGATAGTTCCTAGCTTCCTTGGGAATGCATTTTATATTTTTCTCCTTCGACAGTTTTTTTTAACAATACCGACAGACCTCTCAGATGCCGCAAGGATAGATGGGTGTTCAGAGCTAGGGATCTATTGGAGAATCGTTCTGCCTCTTTCTAAATCGACAGTGGCCGTTGTCGCTATTTTTGCGTTTTTAAATGGCTGGAATGATTTCCTCGGTCCATTGATCTACCTTAACGACCAGAATAAATGGACCTTAAGCTTGGCTTTACATGCCATGAGGAGTGCTCAGATCGGCGAGATAAACTGGTCCGGGATTATGGCTGGATCCGCAATGATGACGGTACCGATAATAATCCTTTTCTTTTTCACTCAAAAATCGTTTATCCAGGGCATAACGCTTACAGGTTTGAAGGAATAGTAGATGATGGAAAGGAGAAGATGCTATGGGAGGCAAAACTAAGGTCAAACTCGGAGTCATAGGGGGGAGGAGGGGGGCTGCATTCAATACAGCCCTGAAGTATTTCTCGGAAAAGGTAGTCCTGAGCTCGATCTGTGACATTTCTGAGGAAGTGGTCGCTAGGTGGAAGGCGGACTTCCCCTGGGTCAAGGGTTATACTTCATTCGAAACACTGCTTTACGAGGATGACTGCAATGCGGTTTTCATCGCAACGCCGAGACGCCTTCATGCAAATCAGGCGATAAAGGCGATGAGAGCCGGTAAGCATGTTTTAAGCGAAGTTCCGGCCGCGCTTACGTTGGATGAATGCTGGGAGCTTGTTGAAACAGTGGAAAGAACAGGTCTAACCTATATGTTGGCTGAGAATTACTGTTATACGCGTCCGAATATGATGGTCCTTAACATGGCTCAAAAGGGCATTTTCGGGGAAATCACATATGCTGAAGGGGCTTATATCCATGACTGTCGTCAACTTTTCTTCTGTGAGAATGGCCAGCTTACTTGGAGGGGCCAGGAAAAGCGGGACGTAAACGGTAACACTTACCCGACGCACTCCCTCGGTCCCATAGCCCAGTGGTTGGGGATTAACCAAAATGACAGACTCGTATTAACCTCCACATGGATGGCCAAGACAGCAAGCACGCCAAGGTACGCTGAAAGAAACTTTGGGAAGGAGCATCCCGGGGCGAAAAGGGAATTTTGGAGCCATGGGGATTCAGCGACTACATTGATTGAGACCCAGAGCGAAGCGGTAATTGTATTGAGAGTCGATTCTACTTCAGCGAGGCCCCACAATATGACACATTATGTGCTCCAGGGTACCACAGCTTCGTATGTTTCCCCGCGTTATGAGAAGGATGACCCCTTGATATGGATTGAAGGGCGAAGCCCTACTGCCCCGGACGGTACGGCCACTGGATGGGAGTGCCTTTGGGATTATGCGGATGAGTTTGAGCATCCTCGCTGGAAGCGGTGGGGAGATGTAGCGAGGGAAGCAGGCCACGGAGGCGGGGATTTCTTTGCCCTGCAGGATTTTGTGGATGCAATTCTCCAGGGTACCCGTCCTCCTATAGATGTTTATGACGCTGTAACCTGGAGCTCGATAATACCCTTGTCTATAGAATCCGTAAAGAAGAAGGGTGCTCCAGTGGAGATCCCAGATTTCACGAAGGGCGGGAGGTGAATCTCCTGGTGTTTAAACCCAATATTGGATTGTTGGGGCTTACCCTAGAATTATATGACTCAAGTCTTCCGGAGTTGAGGTCGGGACGCGAGGTTTTCGCTAGACGGCTGATCAAAATGATGGAAAATGACATAAATTTTTGTTTTCCTGGTGCCTGTAATACAAGGGAAAGCGTTGAAAAAGCCGTTGCTAGGTTTGAATCCGAAGGTTGCGATGCCATACTTGTCATCTTTCTTACGTATGCGCCGAGCCTCATCGCTCTTCCGGCACTTTTCCGCACTAAACTTCCTGTAATCATTTGGAACACCCAAGAGGCCACCGGGATATTGGCGGATTCGGGTCCGGGCCTGATGATGGAAAACCATGGTGTCCATGGTGTCCAGGATTTGACTTCGGCATTGAGGCGCTCAGGACGGAATTTCAGGGTTATAACGGGCCATTGGAGGGATGCCAAGGCGATACATAGGCTTATCATGCTTTTTAGGGCAGCCCGGGCCGTCTCTGTACTGAGGAAGAGCAGAATAGCGTTATTGGGATATCCGATGCAGGACATGGGGGATTTCTGCGTGGATGAGACCGCATTCCTGGCCAAGATAGGGCCGGCGGTGATACATATTTCTATAGATGAGCTTGCTAACTTAGTGGAGAAGGCTCCGGAAGGTGACCTTGGGGAACTAATGGCGGAGGACCGTAAACATTTCGATTGGGACGATATGATAACCTCTGCAGAACATGAGGGGGCAGCCCGGCTTGAATGGGCTATTCGAAGGCTCATATCCGATTACCATCTGAATGCCTGGGCGCAGCATTTCATGGCTTTGGCTGGCAGTAATAGGATATCCATCCTGCCATTTTTAGCAGCTTCCAAGCTGATGGCTGAGGGAGTAGGATACGGTGCCGAAGGTGATGTCACAGTCGCCGCCGGATGTATCTTAATGCGGGAGTTGGCTAAGGAATCGACGTTTGTTGAGATGTTCACGATGGATTTCGAGGAACAAGCTCTTTTTATGAGGCATATGGGTGAGCTGAATATCGCGATGGCCAGGAGGGACGTGCCGGTAAAGGTGATTCGAAAACCGTTTCATTTGGTGAAGATGCAACCCATACCGACTCCAGTGTTTGCTCTAAGACCGGGAGAGGCGACCATCTGCTCCCTTACGACCGGGCCCAAGGGATCCTTCCGCCTAGTGGTGGCCGAAGGCGAGGTCCTGGATATTCCCTGCTATTTGAATATCGGGGCTCCCAATTTCAAATGGAGGCCAAACTGCAAGCTCGAGGAATTTCTCGACAGGTTTGCGGAGGTGGGGGGGTCACACCATCAGGCTCTTGGATACGGAAGGCTTGGGGAAGCAATAGAGGCCGTAGCTGGATTCCTTGGGATCGAAGCTTTCCACATAGGGTGATTCATGCACATAGCCTTCAGATGGATTCGAACGGAGGGAGATGATAGCGTGTGGCTCTCCTTATGGGCCTTGACGTGGGGACGACTGCAGTTAAGTGCATAATAGTCAACGATAGGCTTGAGGTCGTGGCTTCACATGAAAGTGAATATCCTCTGAGTACGCCGCAGCGTGAATGGGTTGAACAAGATCCAGAGGACTGGTGGAATGCCTTGAGGACATCGGTAAGGGGTGTCCTGGGCAAGTTATGTGACGGGGCTACAGGCCAGATCGTTGCCATCGGCCTTTCAAGCCAGGGGGGAGCCCTTGCCCCCCTGGATGATTTGGGACAACCAATCAGACCGGCCATCTCGTGGCTGGATCACCGCAGCAAGCCCCAAGCAGAAAGACTGACAGAAGAATTCGGCATCGATTTCTTTTACCGCCGTTCCGGCTGGAGTTTGAGGGCGGGATTGCCCTTGACCAGCTTAGCATGGCTCCGCGAAAACGAACCGGAAAACTTCCGTCGGGCGGCTCGGTTCATTACCACCGCTGACTATATTGCTTATCGGCTTACGGGAAGATATGTAATTGATAAATCCAGCGCATGCATTTCAATTCTTTATAACCTCCTTAAAAGGGATTGGGACGAGGAGCTCCTGGCCATAGCGGGGATATCCAGGTCAAGACTCTCTGACCTCACAAATCCAATGCAAGAGATCGGGCCTCTTTCATGTAAGGCGGCCGGGGAACTCGGACTTAGGGCCGGACTCCCGGTATATGCCGGAGGCCATGACCAGTTTTGCGTGGCGTTGGGCGCAGGCGTTATAAATCCAGGGGAAGTGCTACTTTCTACGGGAACCGCTTGGGTTTTGGTGTGTGCAGTTGAAAATTTGACCTTCGACCATAAGAACTATCTTGCGATCGAGGAGCATGTAGTTCCCGGCTTGTGGGGGATCCTGTCTTCTATTCCAGCAGGCGGAGTAAGCATGAGGTGGTTAAAGAATTTCATAGGAGAGCAGGATTATGAAGCGATAGATAGGGATGCAGAGGCAATCTCTCCGGGGAGTAACGGTCTTTTCTTTTTCCCCCATCTTGCCGGCGCCGGAGTACCTCACTGGGAGGGGAGTCATTTTGGAACCATCATGGGACTGCGATTAGGGCATGCCCGAGGCCACGTAAGCCGCGCGCTCATGGAGGGAGTCGGGTATGAGGTGCGGTGGGCTCTAGAGTGTTTCAGGGCCTTGGGGGCTAGTCCCACGGTTTTGAAGATGCTGGGTGGGGGTACCAGGAGTTCTGTTTGGCCTCGGATAATAGCGGATATAACTGGGCTTCAGCTAGAGATACCGGATGTGACAGATGCTGGAGCGTTAGGTGCCGCAATCGCGGCAGGGCTGGGCTCCGGTGTCTTGACTTCGCTGCAGTGTCTCACAGATCCAGGTCGACACGTCCTTCGGATTGAGCCTGTCAGGCCGGTATCAGATACGTATTCGCGGCTGTTCGGTCTTTACAAAGCAATCTTCAAGGAGTTATCTAAGGTCTACAAGGAGCTCGAAGGCATTAATTCTTAAAGGAGGAGTGCCCATGTTCTGCTGCAAAAAAACTGACCTCGACATTTGGAACGGCGAGCTGAAAGATTTCGTTCCGGATACGATTTTTGACTTTCACTGCCACATTTGGTTATGCGACCATATGCGCGGAGGTTGGTCAATTGAGTCTTCCTCCCCTTCGCTTCCGTTCACCTGTGCGGAATTTCCGGTCGAGAGGCTTACAGGGGCTGAATCAATCCTATTTCCTGGCAAGAGAGTTACGATGTTAATGTTCGGCCTTCCGAGAAAGGAAGTCGATATTGCCAGAAATAACGAGTATGTGTCCTCTTCGAGTCGGAAGGTCAATGGATACGGTTTAATGATACCCCCGCTCGATGCATCTTCGGATGAGCTTGATGCTATGATCTCCCGCGGGAGTTTTGTGGGATTCAAACCCTACTGGACTTTCGTGACCTGGAAGGAACAGAATGAAGTCCGAATCGATGATATGGTCACTGAAGCTCAGCTTGAGGTTGCAAATGCTAGAAAGCTAATAATTCTGTTGCATATTCCACGGGAATTGAGACTGGCCGATCCCGACAATTTGGATTCGATTAAGAGGATGGCCAGGCGATACCCTAATGCAAGGCTCGTAATTGCACATGTGGGGAGGTCATATTGCACTTGGCCGGCGAAGGAAGGATTGGGCCAGTTGAAAGATTTGGAAAATGTCTATTTTGATACAGCTATGGTCCAAAATCCGGTTGTATATCAGCTCCTTTTCAGGAAGGTAAGCCTTGAACGGATACTTTTTGGGACAGATCTTCCGATCGCCTGGGAGAAGGGGCGGGTTGTATGCGTCAATGAAAGAAATCTATTTGTAACTGCGAAACCTTACCCATGGAGCTTGTCCGCGCCAGGGGAGAAAGCACTTGAATGCACATATTTCGCCTACGAGAGCCTTCGAGCCATTAAGGAAGCTGCAGAGCTTGAAGATTTGTCTCCAACCCAGTTGAAACCCATCTTTTATGATAACGCGAAGAGGATTGTGGAAGACGTGGCAAAATGATAGGAAGCTATTGCGGTGAACGTAACTCCACAGAGAGGCGCTTCGTGCCTCACTCGGGTCGGCGGACACTCTCGTCATACCGATACCGCCTGGAAGCGGTTGGCCTAACCCTTATGACCCCGTTGCCGCTCCGAACTGACCGGGGCCATTAGCTGTTAATGCCGGTCTAAACTGACGTCGATATAGGCGAGATTTCCGGTTGAAGGTGGCGTGTCTTCGGGGCCCCTCAAGGCGAAGGCAGCTTGGGGGGCTTTATTTATTCTATGAGGAAGCAGGATAGCTATATGGCGGCGTGGAATAGGGAGAGAAAGCAAAAAAAGAAGTGAGAAGGCCACCGTGTCTACACAACCTTCTCACCCCGTAGAGGAGGTATTACCCTTACCCCCATGCCTATCGTAATGCCGCTTGCTGTCGATGTCAATAGCTACAATGCCCAATATCGATACAAAAGGCCGGACGCCGAAGTGCGCTGTCCTAATTGCAATACCGTGATGACCCCATGGGATAGCTATCATCGCCATCCGCGCACGCGTGATGGCCGCATATGCATTCTAGTTTACAGGTGGCGATGCCCTAAGTGTGGAAAGACCTCCGGGGTATTGCCTGATTTCCTAGCGCCATATTTGCACCATATCATTGAGGTGCGAGAATCTTGCGTGCGGTCTCACCTGGAGGGTGTCACCATAGAAAAGGCTGCTGAACAGGCGGGTGTAGATGCCCGCACTGTTTCCCGGTGGATGGCGCGCGCAAGGCGCGTCCTCGACAGCGCAGTATCGCTCATCTCAAATCTCATTGCAAGGCTTACCATCATGGTGGCATGGCCGAGGGTGAAGGTGGATGGAACAAAGGGTCGTATGTTCCTGCTCTTCGACTTAGGCGATGTTCTCTGCGGGGCCACCTTGACCCGTGGAGCCCCAGGGGTCTTCCCCAGGGTCAATTGCTCGAATCTCTTCTATCTTTGATGCCAACATATCCGATGCCAGGGGCGCCGGTGGAATTGTCATGTGTCTGATCCGCCACATCCTCCGGCACTGTCGCGAAAACAGCCAGATTTTAATGCCAACCTACTGGGCGTGAGTATAAATCCCATGGTTAAAACAAGCTGCGGGACAAGATTTTCCTCTATTTGGACATGATTTTTCCTTTATACAACAAACTCTGTCATGGTCTATGGATATGGCTGAAGATATATTGGATTCAGATAGAGGCACTGCATTTTTGAAAGGAGGACAGCCAATGGACGATAAACTCAAGCAGGAGATCGCATCTTTTCGCTATGGGCTCATCTCACCGATAGTATCGAGGCAAGACCTTGCTCCAGGGGAGACTACGGCATTGATCCGTCAAGCAGCGTCGAGGCATTATGTGATTCCGGGAAGCGTCCGCATAAGTGTTGGGGAAAGGACAATCCAGCGTTATTTATCCATGTATAGCTGTAACGCGAGGCGGTCTGAGGAACTGCTCAACGGACTATTCCGGACTGAGCCTATTGTTCCACCAGTAGTACCCTAAGAATATGCTCGAGAACCCCTATTACAGCTCGTGCTATCCCTGGTGAAGGGATTATGTTTACAATAATACCCTGGCTGGATGTTATAGTTTCTTACCTTGGCCCGATCAGAGGCCCTCTTTCGTCATGAAAAATACGTGTTCCATCTGCCTCTTTCTGCTGTTTTCCACCATTTTCCTTAAGAATGGCATACTGCTCCCTGAGCTGCCACTGCCCTCATTACCGCTTTGATGTTGTTCAAAATCCCGCACAAGAGAAGCTGAAACTTTACCTTCCTTGTCCCTATATACCTCGCTTCCCTTGCCCCATGCCGGGTAAGATGGCTATTCAATCTCTCTACATTGACCCGCTTCACATATCTATCCTTAAACCCTTCCGTCTTCTGGTATTCCCTCGCCTGCTGAATCTCCGGCTCGTATGGGTGTATCCTGATACATCTGCCGCTTTTGCCTGTGGTGCACTTATCCTTTTCAGGACATCTATCGCATACTCCAGCGCCAAAGAAGACTGTCGCTCCTTTGCGCTCTTCGATGCACTTTACATCAAACCTTGCCTCCTGACCCGCAGGGCATGTCACTATCCCCGTTTCGGTATCTATCTCAAAATCATCCTTCGTGTATAGACCATCTCTTTCGGGAACAGGCGGGGCCTTCGCTACTATTGTCGTCCCTTTCTCCTTTTCCTCTTCCGTCATCTCTGGATCAAAGTAGGCCGAGTCCCCCAAAAGCTCCTCAGGCCTGCGCCCTTCTTTCTCCTGCTCTTCAAGCATTTCTGGAACAGGTTCTTTGTCCGCGACGTTGGCCGCGGTTACCTCTACTCCGGCCACAAGCTGACCATTCTCCCCGCAGGTAATTATGTGCCCTTTGAACCCATCCACCTTCCTGGAACTCGTCTTACGCCCATGCCTCATCTCCGGATCTGTTACGGATATCACCCTGTCCTTACAGGTCCCTTTTACCATCTCAATCCGGCCGTCTTCCCCAATCTCAACGTCCTGCCTCGCAACTCGCTCGAGAAGATCCACCGCGTCCGCAAGATCCCCGGGCATGGGCTCATTCTCCCTTGCCTTCTTCACAAGATTAAGCGCATCCCAAACCAGACTCTCCAAAAGCCTTCTCTTTTCTTCCCCATCGCTCCAGTCTATCTTGGGCTTACCAGGCTTCTCATAATCATCCCGCTTCAAAACACCCCTTAATTCTTCCTCCATCCCGTGACATCGCGCTATCCGCAGCACTCGCAGCACACCCTTGCGGATCAGGGTATACGTATCCTGAACAGCACCTTTACCCCATATCATGAAGGAGTCTACAACCTGGAGGTTCTCCTTGGAGAAAAGCCCAGCTGCCTTTGCTGATCCAAGGGTCTTATTGAGGATCTCCCGGCCGATTTCGCTATTGAGGAAAAGCCTCCTGTGGTCGCACAGGGTTACGGCATCGATACCCTCGAAATTACGGTTGGCCAATATGGCAAACTTGACCCTGTCGTCATAGCGGGATTCTTCCTCCATCTCCCGGTCCGAATATCCCTTCTCGAGTTGGATGAGAAGCGCAGCCATGGTGTGGACAGGGCTTATGGATGGACGGCCTGTATTGCTGAATAGCGGCTCGAAGTCCTTTTCGCTTAAGTTCTTCTTAATCCACTCATGTAGCTTCATCCAGACAGAATTCTCGGGAATGCGCTCTCTCCAGAGGACATCGTCGAAGGTCATTTGAGTATCCCGCTTGCCCAACATGTAGCCATACCCCCGGTCGCATGACTGTTTACCACAACAATTATACAGGATATAGAGCGATATCGCAAGCATTTCGGAGAAATATGCATAAAACTGGGCAATAGATGCTTGTAATCATCACATATGTTCAAATCCTACTGAACCTGACATTTGGGCAATCTGTCGACCGTCAACTATTCCATAAAACCCCTCTAAGGGGCGACTTTCCGAGCATATTCCTAGGCGGTGGTGCGGTGAGGTAACGATCTGTGCCAGAGCCCGCCGACAATGTATCCCGCAGCCAACCGTTGGCTGGCATCCAAACCGCAAGGAGCGAATGTTCCTGCAAGCGTCATGCGGACAGGGGCTAGGGTCGGATGGTATGGTCAACAAATGCTAACGCTCGATAAACGTCGTGAGGATTAACAAGCCAAAGACGCTGATAGGCTTGAACCAAAAGGTATGTGGCAGGCACAGGGGCTCTTTACTCCCCTGTCGTGGACTAATTGCCACCGGCGGACAGGGCGGACCTAACCCATCCTGTTTCTCAGACTGAACGCGGTAAGCCCGTATCCTCCCCCCTAACAGGGGGTAGGGAGCCGTAAGGCATAACGATGGGATGCGGGTAGCGGATCGTGGAGGAAGCGAATGCTGCCCTGTAGCGGGGCAGATAGGGGTTGAGCAGGAATGCAATATCACCCCACGCGAAAGCGGGCAGACTTCCACACGTGGTGTCTCGTCACGAGAGAACTTGATAAACCGATTAAGGAGGCAAAGCAGATGGCGGCAAGTGAAATTGCTGGTGCGGTCTCCCACAGGAAGGTGGACTGGGAGGGTATTGATTGGGACAAGGCCCGCCGGAATGTGCGTCGGCTCCAAGCGCGTATCGTGAAGGCTACCAAGGAAGGCAGATGGGGCAAGGTGAAAACCTTGCAACGGCTGCTGACCCACTCGTTCAGCGGCAAGGCTCTTGCCGTAAAGCGAGTGACGGAGAACAAAGGCAAAAGAACACCTGGAGTAGATGGAGTGATCTGGGACACACCCAAGAAGAAAGAGGCGGCGATACACTCTCTGGGACGGAGGGGTTATCGTCCCCAGCCACTCAGGCGAATGTACATACCGAAGAGCGATGGCAAAAAGAAGCGCCCGTTAGGAATTCCTGTCATGTTCGACAGGGCATGCCAGGCGCTATATCTCCTGGCATTAGACCCAGTTGCAGAGACCATGGCTGATCCTAACTCCTATGGGTTCAGGGTAGGAAGATCTACTGCTGATGCAATAAAGCAATGCTTTATTGCGCTTGCCCGAAAGGACTCGGCTGGGTGGGTGTTAGAAGGAGATATCAAGTCGTGCTTCGATAAAATAAGCCATGACTGGTTATTCGCGAATGTCCCATTGGACAGAAAGGTACTCTGGAAATGGCTTAAAGCCGGGTTCATAGAGCGACGCATCCTCTATCCCACAGAAGAAGGCACGCCGCAGGGCGGGATCATATCGCCCGCGCTTGCCAATGTTGCTCTCAATGGGCTGGAAAAGCGACTAAGAGATGCATTTCCGTCTAAATCTGCCTACCAGGCAGCAAAGGTGCATCTCATAAGGTATGCGGATGACTTTGTCATCACCGGTAGTTCAAAAGAGCTTCTGGAAAACAAGGTCAAGCCTGTTGTAGAGCAATTTCTGGAGGAGCGTGGACTGGAGCTCTCGCAGGAGAAGACGGTCACAACGCACATAGAGGATGGGTTTGACTTTCTGGGGCAGAATGTCCGTAAATACAAGGGCAAACTGCTCATAAAGCCGTCCAAGAAAAATGTGAAAGCTTTTCTCAGGAAGGTGCGGAAAGTCATAAAGGGACATCCTACGCAAACGGCGGGTGAGCTGATACAGATGCTCGCCTCCAAGATAAGGGGATGGGTGAACTTTCACCGCCATGCTGTCAGCAAGGAGACCTTTAGCAAAGTGGATCGTGAGATCTTTCTCGCCCTGTGGAACTGGGCGGTGCGAAGACACCCAGATAAATCCAAGGAATGGATCCGGGCAAAGTACTTCAAAACCGTTGGCAATCGGTCGTGGGTCTTCTATGGCGAAGTATATGGAAAAGAGTTACATCTTCCCTACGCCGCAGATACTCCCATTGAGCGGCATGTCAAGGTGAAAGGAGAAGCCAACCCCTATGATCCCGAATGGGAGGGCTACTTCAAGAAACGCAAAGAAGCGAAAGAAGAAGACGACCAAGAGGGACCCGGGTGGTTTTATATGCCCGAAGAGCCATAAACAGAGTTCATAGCCTAAGTATATCTGTTGGAGCCGCGTCTCGCAAGAGGCGTCATGAGAGGCTCGAGCCGTATGATGGGAAACCATCATGTACGGTTCCAAGGGGGCGGGGAGGCGGCAACGCCTCCTTGCTACCCGGCGGAAGGAGGCTTTGAGGCGCTTATGCCTGTGCCGAGGGGAAATTCCAGCAAGATTCCTGAAGAATTGATAGATCTTGCGATTGCCCTGAGGCGCGAGAACCCTAAGCGCTCTATCGCCACGATCATAGAACTTCTGGAGGCCTCGGGTCAGGTGGAACCTGGATATCTTAAACAGAGCACGCTATATGAGCATTTCAGAAAGGCTGGGCTCACAAAGCCACAGATGACTCCAAAAGACACTTACCGCCGTTATCAGGCCGAACATCGTAACGAACGCTGGATCGGGGACACTTGTCACCTAACTTATCTTGTTGATCTTGAGAATCCCAACAAGAAACACAAGGCGCACCTCATCGCTTGGATTGATGATTATTCCCGAAAGGTGGTGCATGCACAGATCTACAAGGCCGAGAGGTTGCCAGCCCTGGAGGACAGCCTGAAGAAAGCGATTGTGACCCATGGCGTGCCTGAGCAGGTCTATGTTGACAATGGCGCGATCTATTCAAGCTTACATTTTTCAAAGATATGCGCAAGGCTTGGGATTCACCTTACCCACTCACGGCCGTATAGACCCCAGGGTCGAGGCAAAGTTGAGAGGCTTTTTCTGACAGTTCAGAGAAGCTTCCTATCCGAACTTGAGGTTTTATCCAGGACATCCCCAATCGATATCGCAAAGGCAAATGATCTCTTCTCATCATGGCTCAAGACATATTACAATGACAAGCCTCATTCTGCCACAAAACAGGCTCCATCCGTAAGGTTTGATCTGGACAACCACCCCATTCGTCATGTGGATCTCACAGAGCTATATGAGGCGTTCCTCATGGAGGAGGCAAGAAAGGTGGACAAGACAGGGATCTTCTCTCTCCTGGGCCAGACTTACGAAACATCCCCTGAGCTTGCTGGCAGGACCATAACAGTTCGGTTTGATCCCTACGACATGACAAAGATCCAGGTCTTCTTTGAAGGCAAGCGCTATGGGGAGGCAAAGCCGATTGATATCCCAAGGCATCATGTGGGCAGAACATCCCAATCTAAAGAGGGGACCCAAGACATCCAAAAGCCAACCAATATCAATCTCCTCACGCTTACCCCAAGGGAAGGCCTCTCATACAAGGACATGCTCAAGGGGTGATTAGAAAATGGATCTAACGTATTTCCACCTTCAACGGCATCCATTTGAACGAGACATCCCAGTAGGCGAGCTTTTCCCCTTCAAAGGATTTGAAGAGGCTAAAGCTCGGCTGAAATATTCTATGGAAAGGCGCACTATCTCTGTCCTGACTGGGGAAGTAGGCTGCGGCAAATCAACGGTATTACGGGCTCTTGTCTCTTCGCTTCCGGATACCAGGTACAAGTTTATCTATATCTCAGACCGAAACCTCACTGAACGTGCCTTTTATGATCTCATCCTTACCGAGCTTGGCGTGATTCCCGATTACCTCCCTGTCAGGATGAAACGGCAATGCCGGGAGGCGGTCGAGAGCCTCGCTGCAAAGGGGATAGATCTCATCATCGCCATAGACGAAGCCCATGAGCTATCCCATGATATGCTTCAGGAGATCCGGTATCTATGTTTATGCCGAGCCCACGATTATGCCGAGCGAGTCGGTTGTGATAGAGGTGTTATACACAGGAGTGTAAGGGTAGGGGTGTCGAAGTATTCGGCATAATTTACGGAGCTTCGCAGTGCACATCCTGGCCGAAGTTCCGAATGCCGAGGAGGTATGGTTAGTGTGTAAACAGTTCGGGATCCACGTCTCCGGCCCATTAGAGCCGTTCGTTTCCGGGTTCTTGGATGAATTGGCTCGACAGCGATATTCACCGTGGTCGGCGACCTCTTATCTGGTCGTGATGAGGCATCTAAGTTATTGGCTAGGCGATCAGGAATTGGCGGTGGCGGAACTTACACCGCAGCGGGTGCAGGAGTTTGTTGCTGAGCGGCGGGCGCGTGGTTACGCGAAGGGACGCTCAACTGGCGGGATGGTACGGGTACTCATCAACTATCTCAGTAGTATAGGCGCTATACCCGAGGTGATGCCGCATGTTCCCGAGGCGCATCTGACGTGGGTTTTGGACGACTTTACCACGTATTTGCTTAGCCAACGCGGTTTGGCCCAGGGGACCATTCACTGGTATCGGTATGTGGTGCATCGGTTCCTGTCTGCTTTTGGAATCGACGGCGTGAACGGTTTGGAAGGTCTGACGACCGATAAGGTTACTACATTTATCCTTGCGGAGTCCAAGCGCCGTGGTGCGGGATCGCTTAACAATATGGCAGTCGCTTTGCGGGCATTCTTGCGTTTTCTCTATCTGCAAGGTCACATGTCGTTATCGCTGGAGGCTGCGGTGCTCCCCGGCCCAGGCTGGCGTGACACCGGACTGCCGCGCGCCTTATCCGGGGAACAGGTGGCGCAACTGCTCGCCAGTTGCGACCGTCATACCAATACGGGTCGTCGCAATTTCGCGATTATGACCATGCTGGCCCGGCTCGGCTTGCGGTCCAAAGAGGTGGCATCACTGACGTTAGATGATGTGGACTGGCGCAGCGGAGAGATCCTGGTGGCCGGTAAGGGCAACCGCCACGATCGGCTTCCATTGCCAGTGGATGTCGGCGAGGCTCTAGCCGATTATTGCCACCAGGTTCGTCCTGACAGCAGATGCCGCGCCGTGTTTCTGCATGTTCGGGCGCCCTATGCCGCCCTGTCGGGTTCCTCTATCTGCGACATCGTAAAGGGGGCCTGCGTTCAAGCAGGTCTACCACCTGCGGGTGCACACCGGCTGCGACATAGCGCGGCGACGGCAATGCGCCGAGCCGGTGCACCGTTGTTGGAGATTGGTCGGGTTCTCAGGCACAACCACCCAAGGACTACTGCCCATTACGCCAAGGATGACCTCGGCGCCTTGGCCGGAATCGCCCGGCAATGGCCAGGTGGTGGTGCAATATGAGCGATCTTCGTCAGCAAGTAAGCGACTACATTACTCTGCGGCGCTCTCTTGGGTTCAAACTTCTTCAACAGGGTCGGCTTCTGAACGACTTCGTTGATTACCTAGACCACGTGGGAGCATCCACTGTGACCAGCCAGTTAGCGCTGGCCTGGGCCACTAGGCCGACGAACGTGCATCCGCTGTACTGGAAGAAAAGACTCTCCGTGGTGTGCAGCTTCTCCCGTTACCTACAAACGATCGATCCATCTGTCGAAGTGCCAGCGCCGGATCTGCTGGCGTATCGGTACCAGCGCCCGACACCATACCTGTATTCAGAAACTGAGATTGCGGGTCTCATAGATGCCGCCGGCGCATTGAGCCCGCCGTTGAGGGCAGTGACCTATCAGACTTTATTCGGTTTGTTAGCCGCTACCGGGATGCGGTTAGGCGAGGCGATCCGCCTGGACCGTGCCGACGTCGATCCCGTGACGGGGTTGATTCTGATCCGACAGACCAAGTTCAATAAGTCCCGACGGTTGCCTCTGCACCCCACTACCATTGTAGCTCTTAAGGAATATGCGAGACAGCGGGACCGGCTGAGCGGCAATCCGAGGGCGCCAAGCTTCTTCGTGTCCACCCGCGGAACTCGTCTGATCGATGCCTGCGTGCGTCACGTCTTTAGACAGATCCTTGGCCGCCTCGGTCTCCAGCCCCGCGCCGGTTCAGGCCGGCCGCGCATCCACGACCTGCGGCACACCTTCGCAGTGAACACCCTACGTGATTGGTATCGCTCCGGAACGGATGTTGCGGGCAAGCTTCCCCTCCTGTCGGCCTATCTCGGACACGCTGATCCAGTATCCACCTACTGGTACCTCCAGGAGGACCCTGAGCTATTGGCGCTGGCGGCAGAGCGAATCGGGCAGCCAAAGGGGGTGTGGTGATGAGTACTCTCGCTCCCACCTTGGAAGCCTTTTTCACCGAACGGCTCCTCGCCCAGCGGCGGGCTAGCCCACGTACCGTGGCCGCCTATCGAGACTCTTTCCGCCTCCTGTTGAACTTTGTCCACGAGCGGATTGGAAAGGCGCCTTCCCAGCTCGACATTGCCGACCTGGATGCCCCCGTTATTGGTGCCTTCCTTAACTGGCTTGAGCATGACCGGCAGAATGGCGTCCGCACGCGCAATGCTCGTTTGGCAGCGATTCACTCGCTGTTCCGCTATGCATCCCTTCTCCATCCAGAGCACGCGGATGTGATCCGGCGCGTGCTTGCCATTCCAGCCAAGCGCTATGAGCGCACGACAGTCGACTTCCTTAACCAGAACGAGATTGACGCTTTGCTCGCGGCAGTCGACCGTAGCAAATGGATTGGGCGGCGTGACTATGCCCTGTTAGTCCTCGCTATCCAGACAGGGTTGAGGATTGGCGAATTGACTGGGCTCGTCGTCGGAGACCTCAAGCTAGCGAGGCCCGGGGCCCATGTACGGTGTCACGGAAAGGGGCGCAAACAACGTGCGACCCCCTTGACTGCTCAGACGGTTGCTGTGCTATGCGTCTGGCTGCGAGAACGGGGTGGTTGCCACACCGATCCGGCTTTCCCGACCATTCGTGGCGGGCCCCTCAGTTCCGATGCTGTGCAGCGGCTACTCGCTAAATATGTGTCCTTAGCCGCACGAAGCTGCCCTTCATTATGTCACAAGAAAGTGTCACCCCACATACTCCGCCACAGCTGCGCCATGAACCTGCTGCATAGCGGCGTAGACTCCAGCGTAATCGCCCTCTGGCTGGGACACGAAAGCGTCCAGACTACTCAGATCTACATTCATGCCGATATGGCCATAAAAGAAAAGGCAATCTCTCTCACAGCTCCATCTAACACAAAACCTGGTCGCTATCGCCCTCCCGATAAGTTGCTCGCGTTTCTTGAAGCTCTGTGATTATTATTATGCCGAGCGCCAAATCTTTCCGGGCGCTCGGCCCCGGCTTTTTACAGTACTCCGCTCGGCATAATCGTGGGCTCGGCATAAACATAGTTATGCCGATATCGGCATAACTATGTAACTTTAGGATGGATTCATCCACCCCTTTCACCATCATCCTGGTTGGGGAGCCGCAGATGCGGGCAACATTACGCCTTAGATCACTTCAGGCGGTCTTTCGGAGAGTGGAGGTGCAATACCATCTCAGCGGCATGGAGAAATCTGAGATCAAGCCATATATTGTCCATGAACTCAAGATGGCAGGTTGTGATAGGCCACTATTTCCTGATGACGTCATAGATCGCATCTATGAATACTCCAAGGGCGCGGTCTGGCTTGTGGCACGCCTGTGTAAGGGATGTCTCATGGATGCGTATATTCACAGGCAACAGCTTGTGGATGGCGATAACCTGAAACGGGTGACAGAAGAGCTTACGCTCTAAGGAGGGAGAAAGTCATGGATGGCATAGTCATCTCTGAGAAGACGGAGCTTGAATCGGATGTTGTCACGTCGGGTCCCATGGATGTACGAGCAATACTGACATTAATCTATGATGGAGGCAAGGTAACCTTGAGATTCACCTCACTGGATGCGATAGAAAGGGTAGAGTCAGCGATGCGCGCTCTATACTATGAATCCTTGTTTGTATATGAGACTTCGCTTGAGGAGGAAGGAGCTAGATTTCATGGGAATCGAATGAGGGATGGGCGGGCCCGTGTTTTCATGGATAAGTGAGATTACAAGGCCAATTAGATTCATGCTGTTATTGCCCCGGCTCCGGCCGGGGTGATTTCATTCACCCAACTGCCATTTTCTCCAGTGTTAGCGGCGCCAACGGAGGCCAGAATTGACAGTTGGGAAGCTGAGTAGCGCAAGGGAAGGAGCGGCTTACAGGAAGGCGGCATCATACAAGGTTCAAGCTTTCACAAGGGAATTGTATGGGCGCCTTTACAACTTTGTGGTAGTCCACTCAACAGCGTTGGACAAGAGAAAGGTCAAAGCTCTGGATAGACGCATTGAGAATCTCCATAAGGATCTGACCACAGCAGCCAAAGAGATGCAGGCAAAGGAGTTTGCGTGTAAACCGGATGCCAATGCGGCTGCAAAAGAGTTTCTGGCCAAGCATGCTAATGAATTCTACCCGATGTCAGCTGAAGTCATAGAGGAGACCCGTGCGAAGAAGCGTGACAGAAAGGGACGGCCAAGGAAAGACGAGGTTGTGGAACTGGAAACGGTCTATAGGATTCGGCCAGTCATGGGGGCACTCAGCGAGTCCGCGGTAAAGCGGGCAAGGGAACGCAATAACTGCTTTTTGCTGATAACGAATGATTTGCTGATGGAGCCTCCCGATGTGTTACGGGAGTATAAGGAGCAGATAGGGGTAGAGACGTCGTTTAAGTTCCTGAAGGACCCGACATATCTTGATGCGATTTATCTGAAGAAGGAGAGCAGGATAGAGGCGCTGGCATATGTTCTACTCATTGCGCTCTTGATACACCGGATATTGCAACGAAGGGTACGGAAGGCGTTAGAAACAGAGGGTAGTCACATAGTGGTAGCTGGGGGAGTGAAGACTACGGCACCCACCGGGAATCGGATACTGGAGCTTCTGGCTCCGTATCAGGTATTATGTGCCAAGGAGGGAGATCGGGAGTACCGGGTAATTCAAGAGATCCCTAACGAAGAGCCGCTGGAAAGGATACTAAGGCTTGCAGGTTTCAGGTCGGATATATATGTGGTCGTCCGACCGAGCCCGTACCAGCGTGAATGAAGAGATAGAAAATGATTCCGAAGAAAAATAAGTAACATCAGGGGCAGGGGTGCGAAATGTAGGTGCCAGAATTTCCGCAGATACATTTATGCCATCTATCATCCGGCACATGCCGCGTCCTATGCCCGCCGCCGATCTTCCGAGACAAAGGCCTGCACTCCTCCGAGAAGGTCAATTGCCGTTTTTGTCGCCCTTGCGACTTCCTCGATGGAATATAAACCACACTTTACTAAAACTTCTCGTGTTTTCTCCATGTTTTGAGGATACTGACTTCCGTCCTCCATAAAATGTCAACAACCAATCTCAAGTCTGAATGAACATATTGATTGCCTTGTCATTTGCAGTTCTAATGCCATTTTAGGATGGAAAACGAGTATAATGCATGTTTCATAGGAATAGAGGAATAGACCCAGGACCCCATCAAAGTCCCTGTCCGCTGACTCACTGATGAGCAGGTGATGTGGGTGGGAGGCGATCATATAGGTCGGATGGCATCTGTCATGAGCGATTTACTGATGTAGGGAACGGGTTGGCACGGAATCCTGATATACATCAGCCTTTCGCCCAAACGCATGATCTATCCGACGTTCCCCCTTCTCTTTGAGTGAAAATCCAGCAATGACAGGCGTTAGGGGGATTTTTTACACAAAACCTAGTCTATAGTAATTTGAATATTTACTATTAATTTTGAAGATAATTCATAGTATGATAGTCTATAAATGGGGAGTTGACATGTTCATTAAACGCTCATGGAATCCGAAGGTGAAAAATCCCAAAATACATAAGCAATTGGTGGAAGCATACTGGGATCCCGAAACCAAAAACTGTAGGCATCGCCCTATCGTAAACATCACGGATTGGCCTGACCACGTTGTTAATGCCCTCGAACTCGCCCTCAAACACAAAAAACTCATTGACATCGAAGGCGTCTCCTTCACCACCGATGACCCTTACCGTGGAGGAGGCATCCTTGCCGTATACCACCTCTGGAAGAAATACAGGATGGATGAGATCCTTAGCTTCATTTCAGATGCTACGCGCCAGTCCATATTCCTCATGGTTGCCCAACGCATCCTCGACCCTGGAAGCAAACTGGCGCTTAAGCGAAGCCTTGAGGGTACGCTCTTTACTCAGATATTCAGCCAGAACCGGTTTGATGAGGATTCACTCTATGAAGCCATGGATCAGTTGTATGAGTGTTTCTATGAAGTTCAGAAGGCATTAGCTAGAACTCGCAAGGCATCACCCATGCTGCTTCTTTATGACATCACGAGCACATACCTTGAAGGGACCCATGCCGATGACGCCGATTATGGCTACAGCCGGGATAAGCGCTGGGATCGCTATCAGGTAGTAGTTGGTCTAGTATGCGACGGCGAGGGGTTACCGCTGGCCGTAGAGGTTTGGCCCGGCGACACGGCTGATAAGGATACGGTGATCGAGTGCGAGATTAAGTTCCGCGCCAAAGGTGAAACGAGAGAAGTAGAGGAGATACTCCGCTACTGGGACAAGCTTCGCCTGAGCCAACATGTGCTACAGGCAGAGGGTTATGAATCTAGGGAATGGGATTGGCAGTTAGGGGAATTGGGGCTGAAGATCAAAAAAGAGATGGAGCAACTTGAGCTATGGAAATCAGTGGATAGGTATCGCCATAGTCTACAATGAAACTATGATATTAGGTAAAAACCCTTTATTCGCGGGCTCTTTTTAGAGCCCGTTATTTATGGGGAGGGGGAACATCGGCTATATTAGCGGAAAGATGGAATCAGGAAGGAACTCATAAAGGTATGTGGAATAACTTTTGAAGTTGCACCAAATCAAATGGGAGCTGTTATGTCGCTTGCCTCCGGTCACATCCGAAGGTATAATGCCATAGGTATAATGCCGTGGAGTTGAGCGATCTTGTTGATGGCAGATGTGAAGGCAGGTTCCTATTTCGATGTCCTCTGAAGCATCAAATAAATGGCGCTTTTTGAACACGGGTTTTGCGCGCGGTTCCTGGAACATGGCTGTTGATGAGGCGATTCTGATCTGTCACTCCGAAGGGAAGGTTCCGCCTACTATTCGACTGTACGGCTGGGAACCTCCTGCCCTTTCCCTTGGACGCATTCAGTCATTCCACCGCGATGTAGACGCTGGCGCGTGTCGCAAGTTCGGTTTCGATGTAGTCCGCAGGCCTACCGGGGGCCGGGCCGTGCTTCACGATAAAGAAGTGACCTATAGTTTCGTTTTAACTGAATCGCATCCTTTATGCCCGAAACAGATCAGCGAGGCCTTCAGCCTTGCGGCGATGGGCATTCTAAAGGGGCTTTCTCTCCTTGGAATCGAGGCAAATATTCAAGGCAGAGATTCGAGGCAGCGCCGGGACATGCAAAAGGGAAACGGATTATCTTCACCTGCATGTTTCGATTCACCTTCATGGTATGAGATAGTTGTGCATGGCAAAAAGCTTGTGGGGAGCGCCCAGGCGAGAATCAAAGGCACACTCTTGCAGCATGGTTCGATCCTGATGGAATTGGAGCCAGATGTGGTGTCCGCTCTATTCAAATTGCCCAGCGAGGCCGTCAGAATGCGAGTCGAGAGAGAACTCCAATTAGGCGCCACTAGTATTTCATCGATACTGGGACGCAAAGTCGAATTTGGCGAGGTTTCTGCGGCGGTTCGTCAGGGATTCATAGATTTCCTTCGAGAAACCTTCAACATCACCCTGGAGGATGGGGCTCTCACCCCCGATGAGACCCAGTTGGCCGTCGAGCTGGAACAGCAAAAGTATTCCACGGATTCCTGGAATATGCTCAGGTCAACCACCCCGGACTGAAGTTCGAGGCTTGCGGTGAAATCTAGGCGCAACCTCACGGTTAACCCGCCTCAGCATCTGAGCCGAAGGACAAGGCGACGAGGATGCTACATTATCCAGGTCATGATGCAGGGATGCTTCTCCAGTCTCCGTAAAGCATCGCCAGCAGTTAAACAGCAAGCAGGGGTGTCAGCGAGCAGTGCTGCTGGCATGACAAGCTTGGATAATATTGGCCAGGAGAGATGGCAGGAGAGTCCGCCTGTCCCGTCACCAGCCCCGTAAGGGGCCTCCGCAAGGAGGTGTGTTCGTTCATGGTAGATGAATGCCACCAGGTGGCGATTGTATGAAAGACTCAAGGAGATTGGCTTGCCCGTGGAATGCGGCACTGGCGCTAGGACAAAGAAACAGCGGCTGGAGCATAGCTTTCCCAAGACTCATTATTACGATGCCTGCTGTGTTGGTGCGAGCACGCCGATGGATATAGTAATTAATCAGAGGTATGTGCATGTTTGGTCAGCGGTTGGCCGTGGGACGAGGAGAATGTGCAATACAGATGCTCATGGGTTTCCGGTCAACGCGGGACTTGGCCATCTGCAGCATCTCATCAGGCAAAGTCTTATGCCTTCATTTGCATTCATGATAATTCTCAGATTTCCCTTTCAGGCTAGAAGGAGATTCTCAAATCGCGGCGAAGTAGATAATATGATTGAAAGCGGTTACGTTTATAATCACTGGTGAGGTGTTGCCCCCGGGATGATTTTAGATCTAGCCTGCTATTTGCGAGGCAATTAAGGTGGGATTATGCATGTCATAGTAAACGTTTTAGTAAACAATGACACGCAGGATCTATTGCGCAAAGAATTTCACTTATTGGCGATGAGGTGCGAATTTGCTGCGTAAACGTATTAGATAAAACTGTAGGAGATTAGATGGAAGGGAACAGCCTTGACCATGGGAAGTAATGATGTTCATATCGATAGGCGGCATTTATCAGAGAATAAGGTCACAATACGTGATGTAGCGCTTAGGGCTGGCGTTTCTATTGCAACAGTCTCGCGGGTGATGACCAATAGTCCCGGGGTGGGTGAAAGCACAAGGGCGCGCGTGCTGGATGTAATACATGAGCTCAACTATTACCCTGATATTAAGGGAAGAATGTTGGCATCCAATTCTACCAGAAACATAGGGCTGGTTATACCGCATACATCTCATTTCATAATGAAGGATCCATTCTTTGCGGAAGTGCTGCGCGGCGTCCAGGACGCGATAAATGCGCGAGGCTACCGGATGGTTCTTGCCACTGCGTCCGCTGAAATCGAGGAGGATCTAGAATATATAAAAATGGCCAGAGATGGAAGTGTCGATGGCATAATTGTCCTGTGTAACAAGGTAAATGATATATATCTCCCGGAGCTTAAGGCCATGAATTTCCCTTTCGTTTCCATAGGCAGGGCCTTCGGCCCGATTGATATAGCCTTTGTGGATATCGATAACATCCAGAGCTCCTATAACGCTGTAAAATACCTCATTGACATGGGACATAGGAGAATAGCTCACATAGCGGGAATCCTGGAAACTACGGCAGGTATTGAGCGACTGGAGGGCTATAAGCGCGCATTGGTGGACAACGGTCTGCCTTACGATGAGTCTTATGTGGTTGAGGGGAAATTCACGCAGGAAAGCGGTTATCTTGCGGCGTCGAGGCTTCTTGAAAATCCAAAGAAGCTTCCCACCGCCATCTTCGCCTACAATGATTCAATGGCCATAGGGGCCATGAGAGCCATACGTGAAAAAGGAATGGCGATTCCTGATGACATCTCCATCGTTGGGTTCAACGATGATCCTGAAGTATCATATTCTGAACCGCCTCTCACTACTGTCCGTCAGCCCATTTACCGGCTCGGGAAGCTTGCTACGGAGATGTTGATTGAAATAATTGAAAGAGATGGACCGAAACAAAGACAGGTAATCCTGCCAACAGAAATAGTAGAAAGATCTTCAGTGAGAAGGCTGGGGGGAGGTGAAGGGTAGGTCGCATTATCGGGATCGGGTACCCACTAAATTGCCTGCAGGGTTGCGTTATCATTCAAAAACAGGGAGGGCCATAGATCCTACACCCAAAGATATGGGCCTTTCTATCGCAAAAGGATGGTGATGTCCGGAGAGAGCTTCTGGTATTTCAATGAAAGATGGATGGTTTTGCAATGGAAGGCTATTGGCAGAGTAATCGGTGAACACCTGAAACACTAGAAAGGAGAGTAACAGTATGTTTATCAGAAGGTTTTTAGGTTTCCTGATCCCTGCGGTTATTCTGTGCCTTCTCATAGGCACTACGGCTCTGGCCGCTGTGACTATAAAGACCTGGGACCAGCCGGGCACCGATCCACTTAGCAAAATCACCGAAATAATCCAAAAAGGTTTTGAGAAGCTCTATCCGGATATTAAGGTGGAGCGCACTGGCATACCAGGCAAGCCGGGCGAGGACAGGTTGGCCTTCACCTCAGCCATGGCGGGCGGCTCGGGGCCGGATGCCTATCATGCGGCACATTTCCCGACGATACCTGTATGGATTGATCAGGGATTTGCGATGGATATAACTGAAATGTACAAGGCATGGCCTGATTCCAAGAGCGTGCTGCCTGCCGCTCTCCAGGCGGCTATGAAAAACGGCAAGATCTATGGGGTGCCAAATAGCTATTATGTGATGATGCTGGCCTACCGTAGGGATCTTTTTAAGAATGCTGGACTTGCCGGACCACCGCGTAATTGGAACGAGCTGGCTACATTCGCGCAGAAGCTCACTGACCCAAGAAAGAATAAATATGGTTATGCCATCCTGGGCATGGATTGGGCGAGCTGGTACTGGGAGAATTTCGTCTGGCAGGCTGGGGGCGAGGTAACAGAGAAGTTGCCTGATGGGAAATGCAAGATCCGCTTTACCGAAGAGCCTGCAATAAAAGCGCTCCAGTTCTATAAGGATTTGAAGTGGAAATATAAAGTCGTCCAGTCTGACGTGCTCCAGGCATATGACGCGAATGTGAGGGATCTGGTCCAGGGCACTGCTGCAATGTACATGCTGGCGATAGACCAGTACCCAGGGCTTCTTAGCCAGGGCCTGAAGCCCGAGCAGATCGGATTTGCCACGCTGCCGGCGGGTCCAACGGGCATCAAGGCTGCCCAGGTTGGTGGGGCATATTGGATTGTGAACCCCGCTCTCGCCAAGAATAAAGCCAAGTTGGATGCCGTTTGGAAGTACGTGACATACATGTCGTCAAAGGATACTTTCCTCAAAACTTATGAGCTTCAAGCCGACGCAGGGGTGCTCTTCCCGCCCAAGATGCCGTACTTTAGCGGAGTCAATATCTCTAAATATTTCAAGGAAGTACCTGAGGATATAGCCGAAGAGGTAAATGATTCGTTAGCGCATGGCAAGATGGAATACTACTTCAAGGACAGGATCGAACCTTATCTTGCCAAGCCGATACAGGCCGTGCTCCTCGACCAAAAGGCCGATCCCAAGGCAGTGCTTGAGGAATGTGCCAAGAGGGTTCTTCAGGACATTCCCAATACCGTACGGTAACGCCTGAATTTACCGACTTATCCGGCGAGGGGTTCATTCCCCTCGCCAGCCAAAACTAGCAGCAAGGGAAGGGGTGTTATTTCTATGGCGGAGGAAAAGCTCCTTTTCCGGAAGAATCCTGCTTGGACCAGGACCCCCACCAGGACCAGAACATTGGGCATGGGGATTCTCTTCGTCTTGCCAGCCATCATAGTCTTCCTGCTCTTTAAATATTATCCAATGTTCAAGGCGCTCAGGATGAGTCTCTATGAATATAGCATAATGAATCCCCCGGGGAAATTCCTGGGCCTGGGGAACTATGCACGGGCGCTGAATATGAACATGTTTTGGGTCGCCTGGAAAAACAATATAGTCTTCTTTGTACTGGGTATCCTCTTTGGCTTCTGGCCCCCTATTATACAGGCATTTCTCCTTGATGAGGTCAAGAGGTTTCAGGCTTTTTGGCGCCTTCTTTTCCTCATCCCATCTGCAGTGCCCGGCATGTCGGGCTACATTCTTTGGAAATGGATTTATCACCCTGACTATGGACTTCTCAATAGCATCTTGGGAACCGTGGGCCTGGGGCCCTTTGGATGGCTCAATGATCCTCGCATTGCCAAGATTGCCCTGACTATGCCGGGGCTTCTTGGGGGAGGCCTTGGAATCCTGATATATCTTTCGGCAATACAGAACATCCCAAGTGAACATATAGAGGCTGCTTCCGTGGATGGCGCGACTGTTTGGCAGAAGCTTCGTTACATAGCATTGCCGGAGATCAGGCCTATTGTCGCCATCCAGCTCACACTAGCGCTGACGGGGGCTTTTCAGATATTCGACCAGGTATTTGTAATGACCGGAGGCGGGCCCCTCGATTCAACCAGAGTCATCACCCTGTTGGTATATAGATATGGGTTTGAAAACTATGAGCTGGGCTTCGCTGCTGCGCTTGCTATGCTGATGTTTGTGGCGGTCTTCATTGTCACTGCAATACGGATTCATTATTCTAGGTCAGACGTAGCCTGAGGGGGGACAACACATGCCATTAATACCTAAGACTTCCCGCAGGGGGAGCGAGAGGATTCTTTATTATGTACTGCATACCCTCATGATCATGTGGATTTTGTTGCTGCTCTTTCCGATCTTTTGGATGCTTTCAAGCTCAATGAAATCCGATCTTGAGGTATTTCAGCTTCCGCCAAAGCTTGTACCCTCCCTTGCTAGGATCTATACAGTGAAGGTCGACTATACGGATGTTGCAAGAAGTCTTCCGATCTCAAATTGGCAAAAGGATCTTGAAGAGATCATGATTGGTGATGCCGCGATGTCCATTTGGGGGCCGGTAGATGAATTCAGGGACCAGGCCATAGGCGAGATAAGGTTTGAGGGATATTTGGGCGGTAAGAGAGTTTTCTATGCTGCAGTGCCGGGCTATGTGGCCAAAAGGATACGGGACACGGAGATTATCGCAGTGCGGCTGACTCCTGAGCGCATCCTGCGAGCTGCGCCTCAGATAATTCCCGAAGTCGGCTACAAGATCTCACTTCCCTCCACTCTCCCATTAGGAGGCGAGCTCGCTGAGGGACAACGCGAGAAGTCAGCGGACAAGATTTGGGATCTCCTGGCCGGCTACCCGATGAAAGGGAAGATGAAGGCCATTATTCCGGCCAGGTCTGTCTTCCGCCTCTTTGATACTTACGTGGCGGCATGGAAGTATGGATTTGGGCAGTACCCATTTGGACGGTATATATTAAACAGCGCTATAATCACAGGTGGAGTCATAGTGAGCCAGCTTACCATAAGTTCACTTGCCGGTTATGCTTTGTCAAGGCTCCTTCCAGCTAGCTGGGCTAGCGCATTGCTCATGTTCTTCCTGGCGACTCTTATGATACCTCCTCTGGTGCTCTTTCTCCCGCTATTCTTAATCATGAAAGAATTTCCTTTTAGCCAGTTCTTTGGGATTCCTTTTCCCCATGCAAATCTTACGAACACATATCTTGGCGTGATTCTTCCTCACACTGCGTGGGGATTTGCGATCTACCTGTTCAAGGGATTTTTTGATCAGATACCGAAAGATCTGCTAGAGGCTGCGCGGATCGATGGGGCTTCTGAGTGGACGGTATTCTCCAGGATAGTTATACCGCTTTCGAAATCAGTCTATGGCGCGCTGGCCCTTTTCACATTCCTTGCCGTCTGGAATGACTTCCTCTGGCCTTTCCTGGTGAATACCGAAAGAAGCATGTGGACATTTACCGTCGCCCTGTTTCAGGCACAGGTGCAGCTAAGCTATCCGAACCAAAGCATGGCCAGCTCTTTCATTGCCTCAGTGCCAACCCTCTTGATGTTCATCTTGTTGCAGAGATCTATTGAAAGAGGAGTGGTGCTTACAGGGCTTAAGAGTTGAATGGCGGGGGAAGGTCGCAAGGCCTATGCCTTGCCCTTTTCATCTTGGTTTTATGCGCCCGTTGTCTATCTCTCTCAAATAAGCTATCCTATTATCGATAGAAACTATAAAAAATCCGGCGCGACAACCGCGACAACCTTCAAAAGGGAAGGGGTTATGGCAATCTTTGGAGATCGGTGAGATCATATCAGTGGCGCAGAAGGCCCAGGCTGAGCTAATCGTAAAGAAGTCAAGGTTCATCGGCCAGGTCGCCCCTGTCTCTGGAGAAGGAGAGGCCTGTGATTTCATTGAAGATATAAGGTCCCAGCACAAGGGTGCCAACCATAATGTCTTTGCCTATAGGATAGGACCTGGAGCTGAAATTGAAAGATGCAGCGATGATGGTGAACCAGCGGGCACGGCTGGCCGGCCTGTTCTCGATGTGCTCAAGCGTAACAATATTACGAATGCGGTCATTGTAGTTACAAGGTATTTCGGGGGGATACCTCTTGGCGCGCCGGGGCTCGTCAGGGCATATAGCCAGTGCGCTCGTATGGGCATAGAGGCCGCGGGAATTAGGAGAAGGTCTCTTCATGATATTTTGGCGATCCGTGTTGATTATGAATGGCTTGGGAAAGCCCGTCATTTGATTGAGACGTCTGGGGGGGTTATCCGTGATGCCCACTATACTGATGCAGTTGAGCTGGTGGCGGAGTCTCCCAAAGGCGATACAGAGCGTATTGTCTCGGGTTTGAGGGATCTCACAGGTGGCAGGGCAGAGATCCATTTTAAAGGAGTCGCATTTCTTTAAAGGAGGAATTATTGGCGTCATCTCGAATACTTTAATGCCGGGTACTGACACATCCTATATGGCGCAGGATCTGTGATTGGGACTGGAGTAGATGGAGAAGTCCCACTCGATAGGTATGTTTTATGCCTCTCGGGTGGGAGTTTGTTTTTATATGGGGTTATTGGGCAAATAGATCGCTAGCGGTTTTATCTTTCTCAACGTGGGGGGTGCGCTCTTCGTGGAAGCCAAATATGTAATGGCTCTTGACCAGGGAACAACAAGTTCCCGGGCTATCATCTTCGACAGGGATGGGAATATAATCGGCATGGCAAATGATGAATTTGAGCAGATTTATCCCAGACCTAGCTGGGTGGAGCATCGTCCTCTGGATATTTGGAACTCGCAGGTAAGCGTGGCCAGGAAGGCCATTGACCAGGCTCACATAGCTCCAAGCGATATCGCAGCCATTGGCATCGCCAATCAGAGAGAGACTGCCATCGTGTGGGAAAGAGAAACGGGTGAACCTCTCCACAACGCTATAGTATGGCAGTGTCGCCGCACAGCCTCCATCTGCGATGAATTGAAGCAGAAGGGATGGTCGGAGAGAATACAGCAGAAGACAGGGCTTGTTATCGACGCATATTTCTCCGCCACCAAGCTCAAGTGGCTCCTTGACACTATGCCGGGGCTGCGGAAACGGGCTGAAAAAGGTGAGGTTCTCTTCGGGAATGTGGATACCTGGCTCATCTGGAAACTCACGGGCGGCAGAGTGCATGTGACTGACTATTCCAACGCCTCAAGGACTATGATGTTCAATATTCATAGCCTGGACTGGGATGATGAGATCTTGGCTGAGTTGGGGATTCCGAAATCCATGTTGCCTTCTCCACGGCCCTCCAGCGAAGTCTATGGCCTTACAAGCCGGGAGATATTCGGGGCTGAGATCCCCATAGCAGGTGATGCTGGTGACCAGCAGGCGGCGTTGTTCGGGCAGGCGTGTTTTTCGCCCGGCATGGTAAAGAACACCTACGGAACTGGCTGTTTTATGCTGATGAATACTGGTCCGACAGCTTTCTCATCAACTCATGGTCTCTTGACGACCATAGCCTGGGGGATCGGCGATAAAGTGGAATATGCTCTGGAGGGCAGCATCTTCATTGCCGGGGCTGCAATTCAATGGCTCAGAGATGGCTTGAAGGTAATAGAAAGTGCCGCTGAATCTGAAGAAATGGCAAACAAGATTGCAGATACAGGAGGCGTATATCTAGTTCCTGCTTTTGTAGGCCTTGGAGCTCCGTATTGGGATATGTATGCTAGGGGAACGATAGTGGGAATCACACGGGGCACTGCCCGTGAACACCTCGTTAGGGCTGCGCTGGAATCCATAGCCTATCAGACCCGGGATGTTGTTGAATGCATGTCAGCCGACTCTGGTATAAATCCTAGGGTGCTAAGGGTTGATGGGGGAGCGGTCAGAAACAATTTCCTCATGCAATTCCAGTCCGATATCCTTGGCGTAGATGTTGAAAGGCCTTCTGTTATAGAAACCACCGCTTTAGGGGCGGCCTATCTGGCGGGTCTTGCCACTGGTTACTGGAGTTCTCAAGATGAGATCGCCAGTAAACGAAGAATAGACAGGGTATTTACACCGCAGATGAAGGATATTTCCCGGGAAAAACTTTACCGGGGATGGAAACGAGCTGTTGAAAGGGCTCTTAGCTGGGACACGGATTGATGGGAATGGAAGGAGGGGCAATGGCGGTTCATCCCCCCTTGCGAATGAGAGGAGATTGGCCCATCGGGATCACGATACCGGCGGGGGGTTTACCGCTTTTGTATCCAAATGAGTATACTCGAGGCTGACGTAGTAGTAATTGGTTCAGGAATAACCGGCTGCATGATTGCCCGTGAGTTATCCCGTTACAGGGTCAGCATAATCCTCCTTGAGAAGGGCTCTGATGTCGCTCAGGGATCTTCCAGGGCGAATACGGCAATAATCCATGCGGGCTATGACGCTGATCCCAGGACATGGAAGGGAAAGCTCAATGCCAAAGGAAATGCAATGTATCGCCAGCTGGCTGAGGAATTAGATGTCCATTTCTCGCAGATAGGATCTCTGGTCGTTGCCTTGGAAGAGTCTGAAATACCAATCCTCGAGGACCTAATGAAACGAGGTAGAGAAAACGGAGTGAAGGGTCTCGAGATTGTAAATCGAGAATGGCTCCTCAGGAGGGAGCCAAATCTCAACCCAAAGGCGCTAGCGGCATTATGGGCTCCGACAGCAGGCATCATATGCCCTTATGAGATGGTCATAGCTCTTGCGGAGAATGCCGTGGCCAATGGGGTTCGATTCCTCCGGGAAACCCCTGCAGCAGGGATTGTGGTTGAAGATGGACAAGTGAGAGGGGTTATGACGAATCGCGGCTTCATTAGGACAGGCTTTGTAGTGAACGCGGCCGGCCTCTATGCAGATGAAATAGCGAAAATGGCTGGGGATGACTCATTCAGGATCATCCCGCGTAAGGGTGAGTATCACGTACTGGATAAACGTGTGGGAAATCTAGTGAGAACTGTTCTATTTCCGGTGCCAACCAAGATTAGTAAAGGAGTGGTCGTCACCCCCACAGTCGATGGGAATATCCTTGTAGGGCCTGATGCTAGAGATGTGGATGATAAGGAAGATGTTTCGACAACGCCGGAAGGCCTTGCTGGCGTCATGAGAGAGGCCAGGAGACTCATACCCGATATCCCTGTCAGAGAAGCCATAACCCAGTATGCAGGCCTAAGGGCGGTTGCCACTGGAGATGATTTCATAATAGGTCCTTCCGAAAGGGTTAGAGGCTTCTTTAATGCTGCAGGAATCCAGTCTCCCGGGCTGTCTTCCGCGCCAGCGATTGCCGAGGTCATAATAGACATGCTTAGAGATACAGGCTTGAGGCTAGTGCCGAGGCCCGATTTCAACCCTGTCCGTAAAGGGATAAGGAGGTTTTCCCAGCTCTCGATGTCTGAGCGGGCAAAGGCCGTGTGGCGCAATCCGGATTATGGTCAGATCATCTGCCGCTGCGAACTCGTAACCAAGGCTGAGATCGTTGAAGCGATACGGAGATCTCCGGGGGCTACCACCATAGATGGAATCAAGATGCGAACAAGGGCGGGAATGGGAAGGTGTCAGGGGGGATTCTGTGGGCCGAGGGTTCTAGCCATTCTCTCACAAGAATTGAGGATTCCCCCCGAAAAGGTAACGAAAAACGGAGGTTCATCCTATATCTTGAACTGCAAAACCAAAGAACCTTTGTTGTATATCAAATAATGGAAAATCTGTATGCGATGAGGATGGTACACATGATCGATGGCGAAGACGAGATGATACCAACTATTCATTCAGATGTAGTGGTGATAGGCGGAGGACCTGCGGGTCTAGCCGCTGCTATCGCTGCTAAAGAAAATGGCGCTGACCGGGTCATGATCTTGGAGAGAGATAGGGAACTGGGGGGCATTCTTCAACAATGCATTCATACCGGCTTTGGTTTGCAGATATTCAAGGAGGAGCTTACAGGACCTGAATATGCCTCTAGGTTTATAGAGAGGGCCATGAATATTGGTGTGCAGTCGAGAACCAATACCATGGTGCTTGGGGTTCGAAAGGACCGGACGGTCCTGGCGGTCAACCCTGGTGATGGACTTGTGAGATATATAGCCGGGGCTGTAGTCCTTGCCATGGGCTGCCGGGAGAGGACGCGCGGGGCCCTGGCAATCCCAGGTACACGACCTGCAGGCATCTTCACCGCAGGAACGGTTCAAAGATACGTTAACATGGAAGGTTATATGCCCGGGCGAAAGATTGTGATCCTGGGCTCTGGAGATGTAGGCATGATCATGGCCAGGCGGCTTACCCTGGAGGGAGCGGAGGTCAAGGCTGTCATTGAGATATACCCTTACCCGGGTGGGCTTACGCGAAATGTGGTCCAGTGCCTCGAGGATTTTGGGATACCCCTTCTACTTTCTCATACAGTGACGAAAATAGAAGGGAGAGAGCGAGTTTCTTCTATCACTATCTCTAGAGTTGATGATGATCTCAAGCCGGTCCCCGGCACGGAAGAGGTCATAGAGTGCGATACTCTGTTATTGTCTGTGGGCCTCATACCCGAGAATGAGCTCTCAAGGGAACTGGGGATCGAGATTGACCCGCGCACTGGCGGACCGGTGGTCACGAATGAAATGGAGACTTCCATAGAAGGTATCTTCGCATGCGGAAATGCAGTTCATGTGAACGACCTTGTTGATAATGTGACCCGTGAAGGTATTGTCGCTGGCTCTTCCGCTGCTATCTACGCGCGCAAGGGCGCTTCAGCGGGTCGCAGGCTATTACAGATAGTCCCCGGCGAGGGTGTGAGATATGTTGTGCCTCAAAGGATAACTTTGATCCATGATGGCGATGCGGCAATGACCGGCGATAGCGGGGCTGCGAGGTTGAGCCTGAGGGTCGCAAGATCCATGATTTCGGCGCGGATCAATTTGGTGTCGCAGGGCCGGTCGATTCCCGTAGCAAGGAAAAGGCGAGCCCGTCCTTCAGAGATGATTGATCTCCCGCTCCGGCCCGATTTATTACGGGAGATCGCAACTGAGAAATCAGTCTTCCTGACGGCAGAAGAAGGTGTTTGATGCTCATGGGCGAATACGAGACTACAGAACGTAAGATCACATGCATTGTTTGCCCTGAGGGTTGTTCCATAAAGGTGTCTATACGCGGGGGTAGGGTTGATTCCATTGAGGGAGCTAAGTGTAAGAGGGGGGTAGAATATGCCTCAACAGAAGTGACGGCGCCCAGGAGGATATTGACTACCACGGTGAGGGTATCTGGCGGAACGCTCCCCGTTGCCCCGGTAAGAACATCCACCCCCATCCCGAAAGAATATATCCCGCTGGCCATGAGAGAGATCGCGAAAGTGGTGCTCGCAGCGCCACTTCGCCGCGGTGAAGTGGTCATCCGGGACCTGCTTGGAACGGGCGCTGATGTAATCGTGACTCGAAATCTCGATGCAACCAACGGCAGAATCTCGATGAAAGTGACGGCAGACCCCCTTCAGGGTATGCCACACGCTTGATGGTAGAACTGATGGCGGGCTCGCGGTTGATTGCAGACCGGTAGTCCGACAGCAAATCTGAAACCTGGAAGGTCGTGACCGGGATGAACCTGAGCGAGATCTTGGGTGGTAATCCCATTATTGCCGCAGTGAGACGCCGGGAGGATCTTGAAGATGCATTGAACAGCAGGGCAGGGGCTATTTTCATGCTTTCAGGAGAACTCTCGGACCTTATCGAGATGGTGAAGGCCGCGAGGCTCAAGGGAAAGCCCATATTCCTGCATATGGAACTCATAGGCGGGCTTTCACAAGATATGGCTGCCGTGAAATTCGTGGCACAAAAGGCGCAGCCGGCTGGCATAATAACTACCCGCAGCCATCTCATATCTTTCGCCAAAAAGGCCGGCCTTCTAACGATTCAGCGCCTTTTCATCCTTGATTCCCTGGCTGTCAGGACCGGAATCACAACGGCGCTCAATACGAAGCCAGATGCAGTGGAGGTTTTGCCGGGAATCTTGCCCAGGATGATAAGGCGACTGGCCGATGAATTCAAACAGCCACTCATAGCGGGTGGTTTGATCGAGTCAGGGGAGGATATATTGGACGCGTTGAATGCGGGGGCAGTGGCAGTGTCTTTAAGCAGAAAGGAGCTCTGGAATTTCGGGCCGTAGCGCAGGAATATCCAGGCTACGGCCCGGCGATTGTGATAATGGGACCAGCTCATTTTGCCGCGGCTTTCTCGTTTTGCGCCTTCTCAATCCTGGCCCACTCATCTTTAAGGTCCACAGTCCGGTTGAATACCAATCTGCCTGCAGAAGAATCTGGGTCAACACAGAAATATCCGAGCCTTTCGAATTGGTATCTGTCGCCCGGTTTCGCGCCGGACAGGGAAGGCTCAATCTTGCATGCCGGCAGGATTTTCAATGAATTCGGGTTTATGCAGGCCAGGAAATCCTCTTCTGCGCCTGGATCTTCTTTAGTGAAAAGCCTATCATACAAGCGTACCTCAGCCTCAAGAGCATGAGCGGACGAAACCCAGTGGAGAGTCGCCTTGACTTTCCGTTTATTCAGAGTTGTGCCCCCCCGAGTTTCCGGGTCATAGGTGCAATGAACCTCAACTACCTCGCCGGTCTTTTCGTCTTTAACCACTTCATTGCACTTGATGATATATGCATACCGCAGCCGCACCTCGCGTCCTGGAGCAAGACGGTAAAACTTCGGGGGAGGATCCTCTCTGAAATCATCCTGTTCGATATAGAGCACCCGGGAGAAAGGCACTTTCCGCGTTCCCATGGACGGGTCCTCAGGATTGTTCACCGCGTCAAGCCATTCCACTTGGCCTTCAGGATAGTTGTCGATGACCACCCGGAGAGGATGAAGAACAGCCATGACCCGTTGTGCCCGGCGGTTCAGATCCTCCCGGACGCAGTGTTCCAGAAGGGAGATGTCGACAACGCTGTTTGCCTTGGCAACGCCAATGCGGTCACAGAAGGCCCTGATAGACTCAGGTGTATAACCGCGCCGTCGCAAGCCCGAGAGGGTCGGCATCCGCGGATCGTCCCAGCCCGAGACGATGCCTTTCTTTACAAGTTCCAATAGCTTCCGTTTGCTCATCACCGTGAAATTGAGATTGAGGCGAGCAAACTCGATCTGCTTCGGCCGGCTCGGGACGTCGAGGTTTTCAATGAACCAATCATAGAGGGGACGATGATCCTCGAATTCAAGTGTGCAGATGGAATGGGTTATACCTTCCAATGCGTCTGAGATCGGATGGGCAAAGTCATACATTGGATAGATGCACCACTTGTCGCCGGTCCGGTGGTGCGTTGCCCTGAGGATGCGGTAAATGACCGGGTCTCGCATATTGAGATTCGGTGATGCCATATCGATCTTCGCTCGGAGGACGCGGGATCCATCCGGAAACTCCCCTGCCCGCATACGTGCGAAAAGGTCAAGGTTTTCCTCTACCGAGCGATTACGATACGGGCTATCCTTGCCCGGCTCGGTCAGTGTGCCACGATATTCCTTTATCTCATCCGGACTTAGGTCACAAACATAAGCCTTGCCTGCCTTGATGAGCTGGACCGCGTATTCATAGAGCTGCTCAAAATAATCAGACGCATAGAAAAGTCGGTCGTCCCAGTCAAAACCGAGCCAGCGGATGTCCTCTTTGATGGATTCGACATATTCAACATCTTCTTTACTCGGGTTGGTGTCGTCGAACCGCAGGTTGCATAGGCCCCCATACTTGGCGGCAAGACCGAAATTCAGGCAGATGGACTTGGCATGGCCTATATGCAGATAGCCATTGGGCTCAGGCGGAAAACGCGTATGAACCCGGCCGTCGTTCCTATTCTGCCTCAGATCCTCCTGGATGATGTCATCGATGAAATTCGTGGAAGTAGTGAAATTGGCCGGTCGGGTAGACATACAATTTCTCTCCTTCTATTTGAAAAAGCGTGAACACCTTTATCTTAGCATACCCCCTTTCATTGGTCTATAGAGCGCGGAGGCAAATATGCGCCGAGATGGGGTATGAAAAATTGACAGGGCTCGCCTCTACTGGTATAATAAGGATGGCAGCATGGCAATTCAATGTATATTGACGAGCGAGGTGGTCATGATGAAAGACCATTACATGGGGAAGTGCATGGGCACACAAGACAGCCGTGGAGCGCCGGATAACTTAGATGTGCCGGAAAACCCTGAGATGCTTGAAGAGACAGTCCCCCAATATACCTCTCTGGAATTACGCCTCACATATGAAGACTATTGCAAGATACCGTTCGGAGAAAGATATGAGCTCGTGGAAGGGGACCTGAGGAAGATGACACCAGCTCCATCAGTGTTTCATCAGGAAATCTCCGGCAGGATCGAGATGGCGTTGAGGCAATGGGTCGGGGACCGTAAATTAGGTAAGGTATATTACTCCCCCATTGATGTGGTCTTGAGCAGGCATAATGTTGTCCAGCCTGATATATTGTTCATCTCGCGTGAAAGACTCGGGATAATCAAGGAGGCATGTATCCGAGGCGCCCCCGATCTGGTAATCGAGATCCTCTCGCCTTCCACGGAGGAATGGGACCGGATTATCAAGCGTCAAATCTATGGTCGTTATGGTGTGCGTGAATACTGGATCGTAGATCCCGAGGGTCGCAGCATCGAGGTTACCGCGCATAACAGCAAAGAGCTCGCTACAGTGCAGATTTACTCCTCGGGGATGACATTGTCGAGCCCTCTGCTATGCGGTTTCGCGTTAGAGATAGATGATGTCTTCCGCCCATAGGAAGGAGATGCCTGCATATCCAGCCATCCCCTGGCCGATATACATCATATTCGGGCGTCTGATGCTATCGCGCGGCCAAAGATTTATTCTTTTCTGTAAACATATTGCTTAGGATGCTTAGAGCCCGTCGAAGTGAGGTGTCCCTGTTCTATAAGGTCTTTGATGTCATTGTAGGCGGTCGCCGCGCTTACCTGAAAATGCTCCTGGTAGCTACTGATGGTCCAAATACATCCCTGCTGGGCAAGGAGAAGCGCCTCGCGGTGACGGCCCAGACGATCTTTGACATAGACAGGAGCGGCGGCATTCCCTTCTACAGGATCTTCAGCCACAATGCTTGTTTGGGAAGTCGTCGGAACAATGCCGGACGGGGAGTAGGACGCGTGGGCCGTCTCCTCGGGGTCAGTCTGCCGCCAACTGTCGGGATCCAGACCTTCCTGGGTTTCCTTTTGGGTTTCAATCTGCCCCCGCAAGACAACCGCTGCAGCCGACAACCAGCGATAGGCCATATCCTGGGCCATACCTCGGGTTTCAGCAAAAATCCACTGGACGTTTGGGTACTCTGCTTGCAACGCGGCCACCAGGTTCAGCAACCATCCCGTAGAGACGCCACCCTTCTTTTCAGCCTTTACAAGGTCGCTGAGTCGTCCCTCTATTACAAGGCATCCTCGAGGCAGGCTGCTCAACTCTACTAGCTGCATTCGCAGGGTGCCCGATGAGAGAGCGCCGGCCAAATCCGCTACTGTTTTGCGCTCTACTGCCGCTATGAGCCTGTTCCCGAAAAAGATACCATAGTCGCCTGTGGGGAGTTCCCTGCGCTCCGTATATGCATGCTGGTGCGGGAATTTCCATGGATAACGTTCTCTATGATCTATGGCAATCGAGACTGTGCGTCGCTCGAGGCCCCTGGCCGTCGGCACCCGGATGCCGGGTCTGGCTGCCTGCATGGTCTGTTGGGTCCGCCAAAAGATCAATGTGCGTCCCTTGCTTTCTGTCCAGATAAACATGGAGCGGCGTCGCTGGCGTCGTTTCAGCACCAAATGCACGGCTTTGCCGGCCCGCCGGCATGATTGAACGGGCACTGCCTCAAGGACTTCCAATTTCTCTGGCCAGCTCTCCAATTGATAGCAGAAGAGATCCCGGCCAGTAGGCCAGGTGTCCGATGTAGCTAAAACGAGCGGCGCTTCCCCGGCCACAGGTAAGCATGCCAGATATGGTAGTCTGGCGTTGGGCTTAGGATTGCGGGCAATGATGAACATGGGCGCATGGCACTCATTATCCGAGATCAAAGGGCCTCACCACCTTCATTATCAGCTACGCTCGCTCGATCCATACGGTCATCGGCGCGACCTCCCTGTTTGCCCAGGCGAAGTAGGGTATCGCTTTAAGCGCGACTTTCTTGGTGTCACTCTCAACAACATCTTCAATGGGCATGTATAGAGCGGCGGGTAATTCCAAGGGCACTTCTCCTGGGCATTTAATTGTGGCCACCCCGCCCAGGAGATCTTCTTCATATTGGACTTTGATATCGTCCGGATGATCTATAGTGACCCTGGCATCTAGCACCGGCACCTCTGGATTGTCGACCCCCTCAAAGCAATAGACAATGGGCCCCCGCAATAGCGCGACGCTATTTCGATTTTCCACTACCCTGGGGTGGCTAACCATAAAAACAGGTTCCATTGTCATCTGCAATGAGATTCTATCTCCCTTATTCCAGCATCGCCTTAGCTCTAGGTAACCATTGGATTCAATAGCGCTGGCGTGACTACGAGACTCACCCGCGTTAGCTAACTTTCCGCCGACTATGTCTCCGTTGATCGCTATTGTATATTTTTTACACCATCCGGGAACTCGCAGGAAAACCGAGAATTCTGCAGGATGCTCAGGCGAGACCTCGAGTTCAATCCCGCCATCCCATGGATACTTCGTGGATTGCATCAATGTAAATGGGGTCCCGTCTTCCAGGCACCAATCCAGCATAGCATTATCGTAGAGGTGCACCCAGACTCCTTCCTTGCTGGTGCTAAAGAGGTAGCCTGGGATAGAGGCGATTTGTCTAATTACGTTGGTTGGACAGCAGGTGCAATCAAACCACTCTTGCCTGCGGTATGGCCCAACCCGCGCCCATTCGTACCATGGGTCGCCTTCCCCTTTTCCATTGTATCGCAATGGGTTCACGTAGAAGAAAGAGTCTCCTTCCAGAGATACTCCCGCCAAGAAGCCGTTGTATAGGGCGAGTTCCATGATATCTGCGAATCTCGCCTCACCCTTCAAAGAAAGCATCCGGTAATTCCACATGGAATTGGCGATTGCCGCACAGGTTTCGGCATAAGCCCTTTCATTCGGCAGTTCATAGGGCCTGCCGACTGATTCGCCAACGTGCCTGCCACCAAGGCCGCCGGTTATATACATCCTGGTCTTCGTCATGCTGTTCCACAGCTTCTCGAGGACCGAGAGAGCGATGGGATTTCCCGTTTCGGCATAATAATCCGCTAGCCCTGACGCGAAATAGGCTGCGCGGACTGCGTGGCCTTGGAACTCCTCCATATCCTGGTAGCCCTGTTGTTCCAGGAAGAACTCCGAAAGCCTCAAATATCGCTCCTTTCCGGTTTCCCGGTAGAGCTCCACCAGTGCCATTTCAACCTCCGGGTGTCCATCAAAGCCTTTTCGCTTGTCTGGTCCGAATACATTGCACAAGTAGTCGGCGAATCTAGTTGATACATCCAGGAGTCTAGTGTCCCCGATGCCTCTGTAGAGGGCTAAGGCCGCCTGGAAAAGATGACCTGCGCAATAGAGCTCATGCGATCCCTTCTCGAGGTTCTGAAACCGTTCGCCTTTCCTTTCATCCACATGCCATGTATTCAAATAACCATCCTCACCCTGGGCGCCCGCAATAGCTTCGATGACCCGGTTGAGGGCGCTCTGTAGCTCGCGGTCCATTTCGGATTGAAGGGCAAAGGCGGCTGCTTCGACCCATTTATAGAGGTCGGAATCAGTAAACAGTGGACCCCTTCGCGGGACATTTTTCTTACCTGCAAGGCGGAGAAAATTATCGACGACGCCATGCTCTTCCAAACGCTGCAGAACCGCGGGTATAGCCACCTTCTGGTTCTTCAGCATCCTCTTTTTCCAGAATCCGTCTTGCATCTTCACGGCAGCAACCGGAACAGAGTGTAATCTGGCAAACGGACTGTCATGATTGGCTAAGATTCCTGTCTTCTTGCGCTCCTTGTAGACATCAAACATTCCTCACTCACTCTCCTTTTGAACATCCTCCCCGGCCGCTCAAGCATTATCAATGACATCAATGACGGGGAAATACCGCCTCGGCGGCAGGGTGCCCGCAAGATATTTAATTCGTCAGCTCTTTATGGCAATAATAAGCGCTCCGGCGACGATCAGAAGACCGCCGATCAGCGCCCCGGCATTTACCTTCTCCTTCAGGAATATGAACGCAAAAGCCATCGCAAATACTACTCCGAGCTTGTCTATGGGAGCGACGCGGGAGGCAGGCCCTAATTGTAGCGCCCGATAATAGCATAGCCAGGAAGCTCCTGTGGCCAGGGCGGATAGAAAGAGAAAGAAAAGTGTCTTTTGCGGAAGGCGCAAAGGGTTTTCCCATTGCCTCGTCCCAATGACGATTCCCCCGGAGAATATCAGCACGACGATAGTCCTGAGAAAGGTGGCAAGATTCGAATTGATCCCTGTTACCCCGATTTTCCCGAATAGCGCGGTCAGGCCGGCGAAAAACGCCGAACCTATCGCGAAGTAAACCCAACCAGCCAATTGACCCTCATCCCCCTGATACCATTTTCAGATCCAGTTGCCTTACCGCGGGCGGCGCCACAACGGTCCGCCTTCCAGAATCATTCTGGCCTTTTGCGGCCGGCTCTGCCACCATTGTGCACCATTCAAGCACTGTCTCCGTTAGAGGTATGGCATCTATCCCGGTGCCTTCTATGAGGGCGCTCTTCGGCGTCGGTAAGGCCCTAACCCTGATAGCATTCTGCACTGAGAAATTCCATCCCAGTTTCTTGAAACTATTTAGAGCTTTGCTCCGGGTCCCAAAATCGGAAAGGCCATTCTTGTAGAGAAATTCTATAGTTGCAAGGTCATCCTCCTGGTCAAACAGGGATATCGCCATAAGTCTGCCGGAGATGACCCGGGCAAGCTCCTGCAAGGCAGCGATTCCATCGCGGATATTCTGCAATCCGACATTGGTCGTTACTATTGGTAGCGAATTCCCTTTGAAAGGCATCTTTCTTGCGTCAAAAGCAATGAAATTGGCATGATCATCCAGGCCGAGCCATTTGAAACGACGCTGGTCTCGACGCAGTACCTGCGGGCTGAAGTCCGTCACGACGACATCCCGTCCGGCCAGCTCCTGCAACATTGCCTGGGCGAGAGCGCCCCTGCCTGATGCCAGGTCCAGGATGATACCATCAAGCCGGGATACCCTATCCAGAACAAATTGGAATTCTAATTCGCGGCCTTCCCGATATTCCGCGGTGTATATCTCCAGGTCAGCCACGCAATAGGCTTCCTCTGCCTCGTGGAATTTGCCTCTTTCTTCGAGAATCATGGCTCTAAAGAATTTATCTGCAGGAGCGAGAGATTCAAGTGGAGAATCCAATAATCTCTCCTCGACTTCGGGATGGTCTGCCAAATAACGCGATATGTAGCTCCCCTGTGATTCCCAGAGGTCTTCTCTCGGAAGGTCCGGCGTGAGAAATACGGCTATGCCATCTCTCACCGGATATGTGGCTCCGCAACTATCGCAGCACGCCAGGCCTTCAAGAATTCTGTAGCTATCTCTCATGATAATAGTCCACGACAGGTCCCCCCGGCAAGAGGGACATTGGAGCAATTCAAGCAGGAATTCGTGCACCTTAGATCGCCTCTCTCTACCATATGACTAGTCCGGCCAACGGCTCGGGCGGCATATGCTGGTTTCACGCAAAGCGGGCGGCGTTCTCTGCCACATGCCCGATTTAGCCTCTTCATTATACAGGCAAGACGAAAGGAATTCCACATATTTTCTGTGAAAATACCTTGAATCATGTGGATTAGCTCCTGGGCTGGTGAATTGGCGCTCGAGCCGGTGGTATGATTTGCTTCAGAAATGCACCCTGCAAGAAGAAAATGTGTTTTCGTACTTGGCTGACTGAGAGCCTTGATGATGCTGGAGGCGAGGGAAGGGGAGGGCGAAGGCGGGACATGCGCCATGACGCTGACTTGCCCGGGAGGGCTTTTGTTGTATGCTTATGTAAAACACGGATCTCTAAAAAGAGGCGATTGCGAGCATCAAACCCGATGTGACCCTTATTGTAGCAGACTGTGAAGTGAATACATTGCTTACACCAAGAGAGCTTCCAAATGAAAGTACAGCATCGTGAAGGGGATAGGCCAGCCCGTCTGTGGTCACGCCTTTCACCTGGGGAGTCATCGGGATAAGGGATAAAAGATCGCCTGGTTTTCCTTCCAGGACGAGCGTATCCGGTCCGCCGTAGTCAGGGGCGATGGCCCGGATCCGACTATGCTTATCGATGATAGTGACATCAATCTGCCTTATGGCAAGTGACATGAGAAGGGTAATATTAGCCAGGGCGTGATCAATTCTGCCCCCAAGGGCGCCAAGGAATATAATTCTTTTGAATCCAAGGTCGAGCGCATAATCCGCTGCGAGTTCGGTATCTGTTTTGTCCTTTTCTGCCGGATATGTAAGGATCTTGACTCCCTTCTGCCGCCAGGATTCAAGGATCTCCGGCCCTGTAGAATCGAAATCTCCTATTATAATTTGGGGGACTAAACCAAGCACTTCTGCGATCTCGCTTCCTCCGTCCGCGCAGATGATGAAATCATCCGGGGCCAGAAGGCCCCGGTAAAACCCATCTCGATCCTCATTCTCATAGGTTCCATTTGCGAAAATGACGGCACGGCCGAATTCTCTATTGATTTCGGCCTGCTCTACCTTTTCTTCCACCGAAAACCCTCCCGGAACGCAATAATGCTTCTATGATTATGGCTGATATGATCAATTCCGGAATGATGTAACTGGCATTGTATATCGCGGAGTAAACCACCGGGCTTTGCCCCTTTGGAGCGTATGAGGCAAAGAATATTATTCCAGATAGAAAGTGCACAAAGAAACGGGCTATACATCCCAGTGAAACGCCCGCTAACGGGCGCTCCCTGAAGAATCCCGCCAGACCAATGGCTGCAAAGGGCAATGGATAGTCCATTATCAGTTGAATGGGGTGAATGATATATGGTTCAACAAAGAGCTTCCCAAACCCAAAGAGCGCTCCGCCGAGTACCCCTGCCTTCGGCCCCTTCCTGAAGGCCAGGTAAAATATAGGCACCATCTCTAGAGATACTGAGCCACCTTGCGGCATCCTGAGCACTTTTATAAATTGCAGGACTATCGCAAGAGCTACCGCGACCCCGATTTCCGCTATGTCACTGGCCCTTATAGCCACAGCGCCGGCTCCGGACGCCCTCCTTACATCTGTTGAGAGTCCGTTTCCCTTTTCGTTGCCCTTTCCCGCCTTTTCTGTTGTTGTGGACCTATTTCCCTTTTCGTTAACCTTCCCCGCTTTTTCTATCATGCTCTCTATCTCCTCTCCACATCCCTTGAAGGATACCCGTGTTGCCGGGACAACGTCAAATGGCATCCGGCTACCTTCATAGAAGATAACGCAGAGAGGCGCAGGCGGGTGAACCTGGTGTATGTAGTTTTTAATGAGTCTGAATCGGCAATAAAAAGCGCCTACCAGAAAGAGTAGGCGGAAGGATCCGAAAATCAATTCTCCCGCTTCCCTACGCTGGTATTACCCAGTGCCGATCGCCCTTCAGGCCCTTCGAATCGGCAAGCATCAGGTTCTAAGGGTTGGCGCAGCTACCTCTCTTGAAATAGCCCCGCCTTCTCAGCCTCGCGAGCACCCCTAGCGGTATCCTCTATTCTTTTATAAAATTCATATCACATTCTTTCTCAAAGTGCAATAGTATCTGCCCAGCTTGCCCAGCTACCCAGCGACCAAGGGTACGTCAAAGTCCTGCGATATAGTTGCCACTCCATATATCGGAACCCAAAAGCCCTTGCCCCCTGGCCCTCGTGCTGGGTACAGTGAGCTGGACAGGGGAGCAGCAATTTATAATGCCTGACTTAGCATTCGGTCAGGCTCGGGCATCAAGATTTCTAGCGTCAATGTAGGCCTTGAGGAGAATCTGCAATATGTCAGGGGTTATCTTGTTGCTCAGAGCCCTTTCAATAATAGGGAAATAATCAGGAACCTTCTCGCGGTATTCAGGGCTTGCTTCATCTATAGCTTTGGCCAGGGACTTCCCCAATCCCTGTTGCGCCCTCCACATTGCATAGTTTCTAAGATTTGTCCTGCCGACAAGATAATCTACCGATACATCAAAGAAATCGGCGATCTGCATCATGATCTCTATGCTCGGTTTGCGCCTGCCTGATAGGTATTGAGATAGTGTAGATTCCGCTACATGGAGATGGCGTGCGAACTCCTGTTGCGACATGTTCTTCTCCTCAAGCAAGCCTCTTAGCCTGCGTTCAAATTCCACAATGATCACCATTTCCATAATACAAGGGAAATGGAAAATAGATAGAAATGTTCACAAATCGATAAAGCAAAGGTTGACAATTCTCAGATTGTGAATTAATATGGATATCAGAAAATCTATCTAAAGCTGACCAGTAATATAATTTCAAAGAAACTGCATAAGCATAAAGTATGGTAGACTGAAGGGAAAATGTCCACTTTTCCCCCGGCGAATGAAAGGATAGGCGGGCCTATATCAGCCTAGATGCGATCTTTCGGGTCTTTCCTCTCTCGGAGGTTATCATCTGGGGAAACCTCCGCTGGTATTACTCCTGCTCAAATATCGTTGGGAGCGACCGTTCCAACAGTTACAGGGAGCAGGGACTATAGCGGCTCAGGAGAGTTCTTTTCCATATGCTAACTCGGGTCTGAAGGGGGGAGTTCTGATGACCTGAATAGAATCAAGACCATCTTATGCGTCACGCCACATTGAATATTGGCTGCGACAGTGACGAAATAAAGGAGATTAGGAAGCTACGAATCCTGTGAGAAGGCAACAAGGGGCTTACCGGTCTCGCATGGGAAATGTCCAGTAACTTGCCCGTTTCATGACAGTCCTCCATGCCGGCTTTCGGCCGGCACCGTCGAAAGGATGGGAATGCCGTCGGGATGTTTTCAGAGTAAATTCAAAGGAAATTTATGGATGAAATAGTATAGATAAGCCAGGAAAGGGAATGACAGGGTTAAGGTATATGGAGCAATTGTGATTTTGCGGAGGAGTTCATCCTATGTAAGGGAGAGATACCGATGAGCAGGTTCTCCAAGCCATCTTTGGTAGTAGCATTTGCGTGCATCATGATTACTTTGCTAGCAACGAGCGGCTTTTGTGCCCAGAAGTATAACGAAGCCCCGATGCTTAGTGCACTGGTGAAAGCAGGGAAGCTCCCGCCGGTAGAAAAGCGTCTTCCTGTATCGGAGGATATTTATGTGGTAAAGCCGGTAGAGGAGGTTGGAGTCTACGGCGGAACATGGAGAATGGTGGATACCAGTCCAGGAATGGGCTTCTGGAACATGGTGAATGAGGTAGAGCCTTTAGTCCGCTGGAATAGGGTGAAAGATGGGTATGAAGGGTTTAAACCGGGTCTTGCAAAGGCATGGACCTACAGTAACGATGGCAAAGCATGTACCATCTATCTGCGCCGAGGCGTAAGGTGGTCGGATGGGCAGCCTTTTACCACCGATGATATTATGTTCTGGTGGAAGGATCTGATTACAAATAAGGATTATGGTTTTGAGATGCCCCCACGGTGGGCCTGGAGAGCGGGCAAACTGATGGAGGTGGAAAAGGTTGATGATTACACAATAAAGTTCAAATTCGCCGCCCCCTACTATACTTTCCATACCGCAATTGCCCAAGGTTTTTGGGAAAACGTCGGCTATCTTACGCCCAAGCATTACCTAAAGCAGTTTCATCCAGCATATAACCCTAAACTTAAGGACTATCAAGCATTGAGAGAGAAAAGAACTAATCCTCATTTGAACCCCGAATACCCTGTACTATACGCCTGGAAGACGGTTTCCTGGGATGCTTCAAAAGGGGTCTTAGTTGCAGAACGCAATCCGTATTACTGGAAGATAGATACTAAAGGGAATCAGCTCCCATACATCGATAGAGTGGAAGTTACTATCGTGCAGGATCCCAAATTAATACCTTTGAAGGCTATAGCAGGTGAACTTGATGCCCAATTTCGGCCTTTTGAACTCAAGGACGCCTCGCTCTTGATGGAAAACCGTTCGAAGGGAAACTATAGAGTCCTCAGGTGGGCCGTAGGCGATGGAGGAGCTACGGTGTTTTACGTGAACTGGGACGTCAAGGACCCTAAGCTGCGTCCGATCTTCCGCAATCAGGACTTCCGTATAGCACTCTCCCTAGCCATAGATCGAAACCGTATCAACCAGATTGTCTGGAACGGTCTTGCTACCCCGGCTCAGGCTACTATGGGGAAATATCTGATCCATTATCAAGGGGTCACCTGGGCGCAGGATTTCCATAAGGAATGGACCACAACATATTCCGAATATAACCCTGAGAAGGCTAAAGGTCTTCTGGATAGAGTAGGACTCAAAGATGTAAACAAAGATGGGTGGCGAGAACTCCCCGATGGATCCCCGCTAAAGCTGTTAATTGATGTCGGTGCTTCCGACCTCACAGCTATAGATGGCCTTGAGCTAGTTGCCAAAGATCTGAAAGCTATAGGTCTCAATGTCTCGTTGAATACGATAAGCCCTGAGCTTTGGGGAGTTCGTGCCCAGAATGGTGAGTTCCACTTCCAGGGATGGGGTACTGCTGGAGATATAGATTTGATAAACTATCCGGATAACATCTTCCCTATAGGAAATTCACGTTTCCACCCATTGACCGGCCTATGGCATCAAACAGGAGGGAAACAGGGCGAACCTCCAGAAGGTCCGATGAAGAGGTTACTGGATCTCTATGAAAAGGCACTGGGAACACGAGATGAAGTGGAGCGGAATAAGGTAGTATTGGAGGCCTGCAAGATACATATTACTGAGGGTCCCTTTGCGATCGGGGCATGCTATGATCTTCCGGCTATAGTGGTCGTGAAGAATAATTTTAGGAACATCCCCGAGTTTGGGATCACGGGACCTTGGGCTATAGGTGAGCCAGGAACTTCCGAACCAAGCCAGTTCTTCTTCAAGAGGTAAAAGTGTTAAGTTATTGGAGCAAGTGGCCCTTTTCTCTGCCACTTGCTCCTCTATGAGGAGACTTCAAGATGCGGGAATTTATGATTCGAAGGTTCCTTTACCTGATACCCACATTAATTCTAATCAGCATCGTCAGCTTCATCATCATAAACCTGCCTCCGGGTGACTATCTCACAGCTCGCATTGCGGAGCTTGAGATGGCGGGTGATACCACATCCCGCCAGTACCTGGAGCAGTTGAAGACCTACTATGGCCTGGATAGGCCTGTGTATGTTCAATACATAAAATGGGTTACCCGGTTCGTCAGGGGGGATTTTGGCATATCGTTTGAGTATAACAAGCCGGTCAAAGACCTGATCAAGGAGAGGTTAGCCTTAACCATCCTTCTTTCGCTTTCGACCATGGTCTTCACCTGGGTGGTTGCAGTGCCCATAGGGATCTACTCAGCCACCCACCAGCACTCATTCCTGGATAGGTTCTTCACATTTGTAAGCTTTGCGGGCATGGCCACCCCGGGTTTCCTTTTAGCTCTGGTGATAATGGTTCTGGTCCTGATGAGGTTCAACCAATCCCTTATAGGGTTATTCTCCCCCCAATATGTGAATGCCCCCTGGGACCTTGCCAAATTCATAGATATGCTGAAACATCTCTGGTTGCCGGTAGTTCTCATTGGTTTCTCTGGGACTGCGGGGCTCATAAGAATCACTCGAGGGAACCTATTGGATGTGCTGGGACAACAGTATATCCTCACAGCTAGGGCTAAGGGTCTCAAGGAGGCTATGGTGATATACAAGCATGCTATGAGGATAGCAATAAATCCCCTTATCAGCATCGCTGGCATGAGCCTCCCGGGAATTATAGGCGGGGAGATGCTTACATCAATAGTCCTAAACCTCCCCACTACCGGTCCGCTGTTTTATAGGGCGCTTCAAGTACAGGATATGTTCCTGGCGGGGAGTTTCCTTATGTTCCTTGTGGTGTTCCTGGTGATCGGAAACTTCCTAGCGGACCTGGCCCTTGCGTGGGCGGATCCAAGAATCAGATACGAATGATGAGGGGAAAGAAGATGGGAAAACAGGTTGAGGAATTCAAAGATCTTGAAGAACGGCTTTTGGAGGAAGAAGAGGATAAGGATTACGGGCTCTCTTACTGGCAGCTTGTTTGGAGGAAGTTCCGGCGCGATAAGGCTGCGCTTTTGGGTGGGGGTATACTTATCCTGTTCTATATTACAATGGTGTTCTTTGCGGAGTTCTTTGCGCCTTACCACCTGGAAACCAGGTTTATAGAGCATATAAACGCGCCGCCACAGCGGTTTCATTTCATCGATACCAATGGGAGGTTTCACCTTCGCCCCTTTGTTTACGGCCTCAAACAGGAGGTGGATTTCGAGAGTTTCACCAAGGTGTTCAAGGAGGATAGAAGCAGGGTCTACCCGGTAAGGTTCTTCGTGCGGGGTGATTCCTACCGGCTTATGGGGTTATTCCCTGGGAACATACATCTGTTCGGGGTTGAGGGCCAGGGCACTATCTTTCTGTTCGGTACGGATAGACAGGGCAGGGACCTGTTCTCGCGCATATTCTACGGAGGCAGGATCTCCCTTACGGTGGGCCTGGTGGGGGTTTTCCTGAGCATATTCTTCGGGACGGTTATCGGGATAGCATCCGGGTATTATGGGGGGACCGTAGATAACATAGTCCAGAGGTCCATAGAGTTCCTTATGTCATTCCCTGCTATACCTCTATGGATGGGGCTTGCGGCTGCTCTCCCGCCTGACTGGTCTTCGATAAAGGTTTACTTTGGTATTACCATCATCCTCTCGGTAATAGGTTGGGGAAGCCTCGCAAGGCAGATCCGTGGCAAGGTGCTTTCGCTCAGGGAGGAGGAGTACATACTGGCTGCAAAGGCCATGGGGGCCGGGGAGGGGAGCATAATCTTCACCCATCTTCTCCCCAACTGCTTTAGTCACATAATCGTGATAGCAACCCTTTCCATACCCGGCATGATACTGGGTGAGACCTCCCTGAGCTTTCTGGGGCTCGGGATCAAGCCCCCTATGACTAGCTGGGGGGTTCTCCTGCAGGAGGCCCAGAATGTAAGGACCGTTGTGCAGACCCCCTGGCTCTTGATCCCTGTCGGGTTTGTGATCCTGACGGTCCTCTGCTTCAATTTCCTTGGGGACGGGTTGCGGGATGCCGCCGACCCCTTTGTACGTATCTAGCTACGAAAAGGCGATGAAAAAGGAAACGGATGGGAGAGTATGAGCGAAGTGTGTGAGGGAAATCCATCTTTGGCCGACAGGCTCATCGAAATCCAGGACCTGAGCGTGCATTTCTATTATGAAGAAGGGGTAGTAAGGGCTGTTGACGGGATAGACCTTACAATATCAAGGAGGCGTGTCCTGGGCCTGGTCGGGGAGAGCGGCTGCGGGAAGAGCGTCACGGCCCTGTCCATCCTGAACCTGATCCCGCGTCCCCCTGCCAAAGCGAAGGGCAGGATTCTGTTTTTCGGCACGCCCGGTGAACCCTTGGACCTCATTAACCTCTATCCGAAGGGGGACACGATCCGGGGTATAAGGGGAAAAGAGATCTCCATGATATTTCAGGAACCTATGACCTCCCTTAATCCGGTATATACCATAGGGGAGCAGATCACAGAGGCCATAGTCCTTCACCAGAAAATAGATAAGAGGGAAGCACGGAGGAAAGCTATAGAGATGCTGGAAAGGGTGGGGATTCCATCCCCGGAGCGGAGAATAGACGATTATCCGCATCAACTTAGCGGCGGTATGCGGCAGAGGGTTATGATCGCCATGGCGCTTTCCTGTAACCCGGCCCTTTTGATAGCAGATGAACCCACGACAGCCCTGGATGTTACCATACAGGCCCAGATACTGGAGCTCATGAAGGAGTTACAGGAAGAATTCGAGTCCTCGATCCTGATCATCACCCACGACCTGGGTGTAGTGGCTGAGATGGCCCATGAAGTGGCTGTAATGTATATGGGCCAGATAGTTGAGTATGCAGGCGTAAGAGAGGTCTTCCATAACCCACTTCACCCCTACACCCAGGGGCTCCTCAAGTCCGTGCCGGTCCTGGGCAGGGGAGGAAGGGAGAGGCTGGTACCCATTGAAGGCTCTGTGCCAGACCCCTATTCTCTGCCAAAGGGGTGCAGATTCAGGCCCCGGTGCCGTCATCGGGATAGGATGTGCCTTGAATTGCCGGCTCTGGTCGAATGTGAAAAGGGCCACCTGGTCCGATGCCATCTGTATGGAGGGGCGGAGAATGCGGGGTAATGACGTCATACTGGAGCTTAAGGGCTTGAAGGTCTATTTCCCTGTTACAAGGGGCATTTTTAAAAGGGTTATGGGTTACATAAAGGCGGTGGACGGGGTAAACCTGGTCATACACCGGGGGGAGACATTGGGGCTTGTAGGGGAAAGTGGGTGCGGTAAGTCCACGCTCGGCCGGTCCATCCTGAGACTGGTAGAACCGCTGGATAGCGAGATACTATACTCGACGGAAGCCCCGATAGGTTGTGAAAGGCTGGTAGATATTCTGAAGCTTGACGCCAGGGAGCTTAAGGGGATCAGGAGGGAGATCTCTATTATATTCCAGGATCCCTACTCCTCCCTAAACCCCAGGATGACCGTGGCCGACATCATAGGTGAGCCGCTCAAGATTCACGGGGTGAGGAAATCGGAAAGGCGGGAGAGGATAGCCGAACTCCTCGAGACCGTTGGGTTGCGGGCGGTTCATATGAACCGCTACCCCCACGAATTCAGCGGAGGACAGAGGCAGAGGATAAGCATCGCAAGGGCCCTCGCCCTGAACCCCAGGTTCGTGATAGCAGATGAACCCGTATCAGCGCTTGATGTATCCATCCAGGCGCAGATACTGAATCTCCTTGAGGACCTGCAGGTGAAGTTTGGGCTTACTTATCTCTTTATCTCTCACAACCTAGCGGTTGTGGAGCACATAAGCGACAGGATAGCCGTGATGTACCTGGGTAAGATAGTGGAGTTAACCGTCCCCGAGAGCCTGTATAAGAACCCGCTTCACCCTTATACAGAAGCGCTGCTTTCCGCCATTCCAATACCCGAGCCGGACTATAAGAGGGAGAGGATTCTCCTTGCGGGGAACGTCCCTTCCCCTCTAAACCCTCCTTCGGGTTGTAATTTCCATACCCGGTGCATGTATAGCAGGGAGGTATGCGCCAGGGAAGAGCCGGAATTCAAGGAGCTTGAGGCTGGCCACTGGGTCGCCTGCCACAGGGCAGCCGAGCTTGAGCTCAAGGGGATTCTCTTGCATAGGGGGTGAGATCCAAGAAAGGGATCTGAACCCTGTTCCCATAAAGTAAATTAGGATCCGAATTCACACCTCATGTTAGGTTAAAAGGAGGGAACTAGAAAATGAGAGTATTTATCAGACCGGTTCTAACGATCGTATTAGTGCTTATTGTAACCATCTCGCTTGGAGTCGGCGTGGCCGCCGCTGCCACTTATAGGCAGGCGCCCATGTTTGATGAATTGGTTAAGGCAGGAAAACTCCCATCAGTGGAGAAGCGCCTCCCCGTTCCTTCAGACATATACGTCGTGAAGCCGGTGGAGGAGATCGGCCAGTATGGCGGCACCTGGAGGATGGTGGATACGGGGCCGGGAATGGGCCAGTGGTTGATGGCCAACGCCGTGGAACCGCTGATCCGCTGGAGGCCGGACCTCAAGGGTTACCAGGCAGGTTTGGCCAAGTCCTGGGAATATAGCGACGATGGTAAGACCTGCACCATCCACCTCCGCAAGGGAGTCAAATGGTCCGACGGCCAGCCGTTTACAGCGGATGATATAATGTTCTGGTGGGAGGACCTTATACTGAACAAGGATTATCCCGAGGACCCCCCGAGGTGGGCCTGGAAGGGCGGGAAGCTGATGACGGTTGAGAAGGTGGATGACTATACTGTCCGGTTCAAATTCGCCCAACCGTACTACACCTTCCATGCCGCCCTGGCTCAGGGTTATTGGGAAAACGTAGGCTACCTTGCCCCAAAGCACTATCTGAAGCAGTTCCACCCCAAATACAATTCCAAGGTTAAAGATTACCAGAAGCTTCGGGAGATAAGGACCAACCCCCACCTGAATCCTGCCTACCCCTGCCTTTATCCCTGGAGGACCGTTTCCTGGGACGCAGCAAAGGGGATACTGGTAGCCGAGCGGAACCCTTATTACTGGAAGGTGGATACGAAGGGGAACCAGCTTCCTTACATCGATAAGGTCACGGTGACCATAGTCCAGGACCCCAAGTTGATACCCCTGAAGGCTATATCCGGGGAGCTTGATTGCCAGGTGAGGGGATTCGAATTCAGGGATATCTCCCTCTTAACTCAAAACCAGACTAAGGGCGATTACAGGGTCATCCGGTGGGAGTATGGGGATGGCGGAGCCCCCATGATCTTTATAAACTGGGATGTTACGGACAAGAACCTCAGGCCCGTATTCCGCAACCAGAAGTTCCGGATCGCCCTGTCGCTGGCCATCAACCGCAAGCGCATAAACCAGATCGTTTTCCAGGGATTTGGTAACATCCAGAACGCCACCATGTCCAAGTACCTAATACACTACAACCACCCCGACGGCCCAAAGCTCCATCAGGAGTGGATGAAAGCGTATGCGGATTATGACCCGGAGAGGGCGAAGAAGCTTCTGGACGAGGCAGGCCTTAAAGATGTAAATAACGACGGCTACCGGGAGCTTCCCAACGGTGAGCCCCTGCACCTGCTATTCGATGTGGGCGCTACAGACCTCCAGTCCATAGACGCCTGTCAGCTTATAGCTGAGGACTGGAAGGCCGTCGGCATCAAGGCATCTGTGAACGCAGTATCGGGAGAACTCTGGGCCTCCCGGAGCATGACGGGTAAATTCCATCTCCAGGTGTTCGGCTACGGCTCTGAGGTGGACCTCACCACATACCCTGATAATGTATTCCCCGTCGGTAACACCAGATTCCACCCGCTTACAGGACTCTGGCAGCAGACGGGAGGTAAAGAGGGCGAGGAGCCGACCGGGGTCATGAGGAAGCTCCTGGATCTTTACGAAAAGGCAATAGGGACCAAGGATGAGATCGAACGGAACGGCCTGGTGTTGGAAGCCATAAAGATCCACATCGAGGAAGGGCCGTTCATATACGCCCCTGTCGCAGACCTCCCTGCGCCGATAGTCGTGAAAAATAACTTCAGGAACGTCCCGGGCATCGGGGTTGCGCCTAACGGGATAGAATACAGGCCGATACTGGGTCCCTGGGCTCCCGGGTTCCCCGGAACGGCCGAGCCTTCCCAGTTCTTCATCAAGAAGTCCTAGACGGGACCGAAATCGGGGAGGGGGAGAAGGTTCCCCCACCCCGGGATTTTATAGAACGGGCATTGAGGTGCTTAAGAAGCGGATTGGCCGGCCATTTTATCACGAACCCCGCGCGACGGCCCGTTTCTGGTGATAGGCCTGACAGGGGGATGGCGAATATTATCTTAGTATCCTGCAGGGAGGTGATGGTGTGGGGATGACATCGCAGGAGCGTTTTATGCGGATGTTCCAGCACCGGGAAGCGGATAGGGTTCCAATAATAGACTCCCCCTGGAGGTCCACCATTGAACGCTGGCACAGAGAGGGAATGCCAGAGGGGATGAGTTTTGTAGACTACTTCGACCTCGATAGGGTTGCGCATATCCATGTCGACAACAGTCCCCGCTATGAGGTTACCATCCTGGAGGAAACGGAGGGATATGTAATATCCACCACGGCCTGGGGCGCTACGCTGAAACAATGGAGGCATGCGGACTCAACCCCAGAATTCCTGGACTTCAAGGTCACAAGCATGGATAGATGGCTCGAGGCTAAGGAGCGGATGACGCCGACCCCGGACAGGATCCCCTGGGATTACCTCAGGGAGAACTACCCGAGATGGCGCAAGGAAGGGTACTGGATCCAGGCGCAGCTGTGGTTCGGCTTTGATGTAACCCACTCGTGGACGGTCGGGACCGAGCGGCTCCTTATAGCCCTGATCGAGAATCCGGAATGGTGCGTGGATATGTTCAATCATTTCCTCGATGTGGACCTGGCGCTCCTGGATATGGTCTGGAACGCAGGATATGAGTTCGACTGTATATCGTGGCCCGATGACATGGGCTATAAGAATAACCAGTTTTTCTCGGTAAAGCTCTACCGGGAACTCCTGAAGCCCATTCATAAGAGAGCCGCGGACTGGGCCCATGCCAGAGGGGTGAAGGTACACCTGCATTCCTGTGGGGACATCAGGCCTTTTATCCCCGAACTTATTGAGATCGGCATAGACGCCCTGAACCCGCTCGAGGTAAAGGCGGGGATGGATCCTATCGAGATCAAGAGAAAATACGGAAATGACCTGGTGTTACACGGTGGTATCAATGCCGTGCTCTGGGATAAACCCGAAGCCATTGAGGCGGAGATGAGGAATGTCATACCCGTTGTCAAGGAATCCGGGGGGTATATCTTCTCCTCGGACCATTCCGTGCCTTCCACCGTGAGCCTCGAAGACTTCAGGCGCATCGTAGAGCTGGCAAAGGAGCTGGGAAAGTATTGAGACCGGAGGTGGGGTTCACTGTCTCCGGCTGGGGACCCTTACCGGAGAGCCAATCCCCCTTGTGAGCCTTGGGAAATTGGCTTTGCGTCATCGCCGATCTTTCCCATCCTTGTCCGTGTGGCTCTTCAGGTTTCAAGGGCCCACGTTTTGCTCTAGAGCGCACAGGTATACCGATGAGGATGCGCCTAAGGCTTTAAACATCTTAGCGGGAAACAGCGGAGATTCGGCCAGCGCTCGGGTGCCGTTGAGCATTATTATCACAATGATTGGATCAAACGAATCGAGAATCATACGCGCTGTGGGCCGCATCGAGGTCCTCTTGCCCGGGATCGGAAGCACCACGTGCGCCAAACCCTCCAGATGCTCAGGCTTCTTCACATATATCGGGCCAACGAACTCCGGCTCCTTTATTGCCTTGAACTGAAGCTCAATAGATATCTGCTCCTTATACTCCCGGAGTACCCTCTCTGCCGGGAACTCGTTTGTGTCCTGTATATTGGTTACCAGAACAAAACACGAGGCCCTCAGCTTTGCCTGCGCATATGCTTCTTCATTCAGAGCACCTATTTGTGCTTTCACTCTGTAGACCGTCTTCGTCGGAGGGGCTTCGCCTTTTCTGGCGTTCCCGGCCTCTAACGCTTCAGAATGATCTCCCCGGGCGAACGTTTGCGCTGCTTCGGGTCCCACGCCGCCAGGCTGTCAATGTTCTTCGGAATCCCCAACTCTCTTACGATACACGCAACCAAAGCACTCGCGCCTGCCCGAGAAGCCCTCGACAGTACTCTCGCCTCCCATTGCGACTATACATCAATCACAGTGGAAATACAAGTCAATTATCGCCATTTATCGACCACATAGACATGTCATAATCTCTGTCATCCTGCCTCTAAGAGCAGGAAGGATCGGATTTATCAAACTTATGAAGGAAATCTATAAACTTTATAGAATTATAGAATTGACGCACGAATGTTATATATTGCACAAATGTGCAACGACTATTGGCTGTAGGTATAGTCTAGCGTTACCACGTGTAGGTCCAGAAAGGTGAGAAATATCATTATTGTCTAATCATAAAACGTAACAGGAACTTGAAGGAGGTGGCCATTGGAACAAGACAATCGTGGGATAAATTGAATGCAACCAAAAGGAAATCCACGCATGAACGGGTGGAAGTAAACCAGGAGGAGAAGAACGACAGAGTTAAAGTGCAGAAAGGAGTTATGGCTTTCCGAACAACTTCTACGATGTAAGGAGGAGATTTTATGTCCAAAAGGGGCCTTGCAAAACTGGGTTATCTGTTGTTGCTGGCTATCTTCGTGCTCGGTTCGGTCCTGTCAGTTCAGGCGAAAGAATGGAAGGGCAAGATTCAGATTAGCATATCTATGGGTGCGTCAAAACCGGTATGGGAAGCTGTAGTGAAGGCCTATATGGCCAAGAACCCGGGTGTTACAGTCATACTAGACGATAAAGAAGGAGGCAGCGCTTATACTGATTGGCTCAGCAATCAGCTGGCCGGCGGACATATCACAGCTGACATTGTGATTAATAATACGGTCGCCCAGTACTACGCTGAAGGTAAATTCGTGGATTTTGGAGAGTATCTGATACAAAAGAACCCTTACGCCGGTAACAAGCGGTGGATGGACACGATGAATCCTGCCGCCTACCGCTCAAATGGGCCCAACGAGGAAATATTCAACCTGAATGTCGATTCCGTCCAGATCCTATGGTTTTACAATAAGGACATATTTAAAAAGATTGGTGTGGAGCCGCCAAAAGACTTTGATGAGCTAGTGGGGATATCCAAGAAGATTAAGGCCGCGGGGTATATACCTATAGCCCTTGCCGGAGATGCGCAAAGCTTTTGGGAGATGACCGTGGGCTGGTTGTTCAGAATATACCACGATCAATTCTGGCGAGACCACGAGCCCCTCGTAGCCGTTCGGAAGGGCGATTGGAACTACGACCCGGAAAGGGATGGTACCTGGAAGTTTGATCCCAGCAAGATCGATAACGACCTCCCCACCAAGATCAAGTTTAACCCCATCAGGGTAGCCAAGCTTCTTAAGGAAGGCAAGATCGGCCCTGATTCCGATAAGTACCGGGCGATGTACAGGAATTTCGCTAGGTTGATTCCGGAGTATGTGCAGCCAGGGTTCTTTGGCACCAGTGTATCGCAGGCCATGCAGTACTTCATTCGTGGCGAAGCTGCCATGTGGGTCGACGGCGGATGGTTTGGCGCGGCTTTCGATAGATACATGAAAGATGCGCCCAGGAAGTTCGAACTCGGTTACTTCTGGAGCCCGCCCATGACCGATAAGGAGGTAGCTGTAAAGTACACCCGCAGCCTGGGTGGCCCGAACGGGTTTATCGGGGTGATAAACAAGTCCAAGGAACAGAATGATTTGAACATGGATTTCATGATGTTCTTCAGTTCGCCTGAGGGGCAGTCGATCCGGTATCAGGCGATGATGGAGAACAACCAATCGCCAGCTGGGCCGTCGCTTGTCTACAACGTCAAAATGCCGGGCAAATGGGCCAGCATATTCAGCGGTATGGGATATCGAGGAGAATGTGACCTCAATCCCCTGGGTGCTTTCAACCGCGGGTTTAATGATGAGCAGGAGAGCGTCAGAGCTTGGGTAGATTACGCCCAGAGGTACTTCAAGGGTGAACTGACCGTTGAGAAGTTCTCGAAGATAATGCAGCAGGTTATGGTAGATGCCATACCTCGCTGGTTAAAGACCCGGGGTTACCGCCCCGACGCTCTGGACGACCCTAGCAGAGACCCAACGATGTAATAATCGCAGCGACAGTGTGGTTAGCAGGTTAGCAGGGCGCCTCTTGACGGGGCCCCTGCTCTTTGTGGAAAGGGGGATGGAGATGCAATTGTTGCCGCGTCGCGCCTTGACTAAAAGGGAGCGCTTTGTGTCCTTTGCAGTCATTCTTGTTTTGATGTTTGCCGCCTTCTCTTATACCATAAGTCTAAGGAATGCGCTAGATGGATTGAAGCCTAAACGTGTTGTTGTTCCAGATGCGGTTACGACGATAGATTTTTCGCAGGACGGAGCATTGACATACCTGGGGCTCAGGGATAAGGGCGTTTTGGCTCTGGACGAGAATGATAGTGTGGCCTGGCAATTCCCTATCAAGGGCAGAGTGCTCGACCTAAAGGCAGAGGGTGACCACATCTACGTGGGTGTGGATGATCGCAAGCTTTACATCCTTGACAGGCAAGGGCAGCTGGTCAACTCCATCAGGGCTTCATACAGACCTATATCCGTGGCGGGGAATGCCACCGCTAGGAGAGTTATAGTCAGTAGCTCCCTGTCGGCAATGAAAAACCGCCTGGAGCTTTTCGATTTCAATGGAGAGAAGTTGTTCAGCATAAACCTTTATGATACCGTTTTTGACGTATTTATGCTTCCGGGGGGAGAAGAGGCCATCTATGTAACCAGGGGAGCAGAGGTACATCGCATAAATGCGGCCGGTGAGAAGATAGCCAGCAACGGCCTGGAGTATTATCCTGTGGATTCGGCTTATAGCCCCTCTGAAAACATGCTGGTGGTTTCGGATGAGGGTAATAACGTGTATGCATTCACAGACGATATGGAGCTTCTCTGGAAGAAGAAACTTGACAGTAAGATCAACGCGGTGGACATTGATGGCCAGCATCGGCGGATTGTCGTTGCATCAGACGCCGGTTACCTCATTACACTCGGGCTGGACGGTAGTCTGGACACTCAACTAAACTCCGCCGCCGGCATCAGGATGGTACGGGTTAACCAGGCTGCTGGCACACTGTATACTCTCAAAGACGACAGCGATCTGAGGCGATACAGAGTCGAGGCGCTGACCGACTTCTCGCGTATGCAATATCTTATGGGGCGCATACGAGTCATCGACATCATTCTACTGGTTCTGATGGTGGTGACGGCAATGAACCTCTCACCCAGGATCAGTAGTGCCGTATGGGGGAAGCTGGCCCGAGGTTTAAGGGTGCTGCGGAGAGCAAGGTTATCCTATATGCTCTTGCTGCCTACCATATTTCTTTTGCTCGCATTCAACTACTATCCTGCCGTATCCGGCCTGTTCATCGCCTTTACGGATTACAAGCCGGGAATATACATGCGGTGGGTAGGTTTGACCAATTTCATCAACATGCTCCATAACGAGTACTTCTGGGTAGGCGTGTGGAACATGGTGATTTTCCTGATCACCGACCTTATTAAAGTTCTGGTACCATCCATTTTATTCGCAGAGCTAATCCTGGCCATGCGGTCCAAAGCTGCCCAGTACTGGACCAGGGTGGCTCTGTACCTACCGGGTATCCTGCCCGGGATTGCCGGGTTGCTTATCTGGACAGACGGTATCCTGGGCATGAACGGAATCATCAACCAGTTTCTGCGGGCTGTAGGTCTGGGCAATCTAGCCACGCCCTGGCTGGGCAATTCAAAGACCGCCCTCGGTGCTTTAATATTTATTGGGTTTCCCTGGGTGGGGGCGTACATCATCTTTTACGGGGCCTTGATCAGCATCCCCAACAGCCTGTTTGAAGCCGCGAAGATAGATGGATGCAGCTGGTGGAAGAGGATCCTGACAATAGACGTTCCCCTGATCAGCCCACAGATTAAGTTCGTATTTGTAACCAGCTTTATTGCTTCAGTCCAGAACTTCGGCCGGGTATATGTGACCACCATGGGTGGCCCGGGACACAGCACCTACATCCCCATACTAGAGCTCTTCTACAACATGTCCAAATTCACCAATTACGGTGAGGCAGCCGCCATGGGCCTGTTCCTCTTCATCGTTGTGTTCGGAGCAACGTTGATGAATTTGAGAATGAAGACTGTCAGCCAGTAGAAATTGAACAGGGGGGTCGCAAATGCCTGATAAGGGTCTAGCGGTGTCGCGAGGATTAAACAAGGGAAAAGGTATAGATGGTCCGGTGGCGCAGACTGCAGTCGCGGTTATCATGCTGGTCACGGTGTTTATCAATTTCCTGCCAATCATAATCACTATTCTGAGCTCGTTGAAAACTAACTATGAAGCCCAGTTGGGCGTTTGGGTGTGGCCACGCACTCCCGTCTGGAGCAACTGGTTCTATGGGTTGAAGGGTATCACCAGGAACATGCTCAATAGCATTTTCATATGCCTCGTATCCACTGGGGGAGTCGTTCTTCTCGGTTCCATTTCTGCCTATGTGTTTGTCCGGCACAATTTTCCCGGCAAGGAGGTCATCTTTGCCGCCATTATCGCTTTGATGGTCGTCCCGGCGGTTTTGACTCTGACCCCGTCGTATCTCTTAATGATCAGACTGGGCATAAAGAATACCTGGTGGGCGTTGATTTTACCCTACATTGCCGGCGGTCAGGTCGGCGCTATATTTCTATTTCGCACTTTCCTCTCCCAGCAGCCGGAGGAGCTGTTTGAAGCTGCCAGGATCGACGGCGCCGGCGAGTTTACCATATACTGGAGAATTGCCATCCCGCTGGCGATCCCGGTGCTGTCAATACAGGCTCTGGGTTCTTTTGCAGCTTATTATAACGACTATTTGTGGCCCATGCTGGTGATCGACGAGTCCAGTCTCCAAACGCTTATGCCGATTCTCCGGGCTCTAACCGCCCAGATTGCGGGTGTATACGACGAGCAGGGGATCAGACACGCAATGTTTCTGCTGAGCGGCATCCCGCTGATCTTTACCACCGCCTTTGGTTTAAAGTACTTCATCAGTGGTGAGTTTGCATCTGGGTTGAAACTTTAGTCCCCGGAGGGACGGTGAAATACATTGCGAGCCAGGCGCTGGCTGGAGTGGGTATTTATAAAGGAAGGATTTGTAAACCTATTCTGGAATTTCCACTACGCGGTCATCCTGGGCATTATCACCCTGGTTTTGTTCTTGGGAGTAGTAACTATTGGGCCGGCCCTGCTCGCCCTGTGCAGCAGCATGAGGCTGGCTGCCGAGGGTAAGGCCGTGAGGGTGGGGCATTATCTGAGAGAGGTTAAGCGTCTGTTCATCCCCGGGATTGTGTTTTCGGGGATTCTGGGCTTTGCCGCTGGCAGCCTGTACTCTAATCTCTACGTGCTGGCCAACACTGCGTCAGCAGGTTACCACGGGGTTGCCTACTTGGCTATCGCCCTTGTCACCGTTCTGCTCTTCTTTTCGATATACTACCCCTTTGTGGCATTGCGAGAGCCGCGGATTCTGCAGATCATTGTGAAATCGGTATTTTATACTGCTGAACACTTCTGGGACACCATCATACACATTAGTTTGCTATACCTTTTGTGGCGGATTCTGGCCATTTCACCACTGGTAGCGGCCATAGTCTTTTTGCCGCTGGCTACTTATGCCTTGAATCGATTTATCGTAGCCAACAATCAGGTTATCGACGAACTGGACGAGAAATCTGCTCGAGAAACCGGCCATGGTTAACCCGAGCAGCTTTTCCGCCATCGGAGGCCCGGCTGGAGATGCCTACCGGCGGACTAAGACATGGCTGAGGCGACTTTACGAGCAGATTCGTAAGGGTGAGTCATCAAACTGAATGGGGGAGTTTAGAATGGAGATCATCAAGCGTGAGGGCGTGTGGTGCCTCTTTGACAAGACTGTACCCCTGATTCTAACTGATGAGAAACAGCTGGAGATCATCCTGAAAGACCCGGCTCAGCCCCTGTTTGCGGAGGAAGAGAGGGGGTACTCCGGCGAAAGGAGGGGGCTTTACGACCCTGAAACTTCCCTCATCGACATAGTGAAACGAGGCCAGGAGCAGGGGGCACAAAGGCTGGAAGTATCCTACGACTTTTTCTTCGGCGGAAAGAAGCGGACAAATTACCCCGACAGCGGGATCACAGTCGCTGCTTTGAAGGTCATCCATGACCTTGCAGAAAAGCATGGCCTGGACTTTTCTGCCAGCATCATATCTCCACTGGATATAGGGGGAGGCTATGCCCAGAAGCATGAACCCACTGGTTTCACTTACCAGTACCAGGAAGGTTTGATAGACAAAGAAGGCAACTACTCTGTGGACATGGTGTACCAGAAACAGTGGTGCAACAACAAGGGACCCATAGAGCTGAAACTCGATAAGGTGCTGGTATACGCTTTCCGTGAGGAAAGGCTGGGTAATACCAGCTTCTTTTACGTGAATCCCGACGAAATCGTGGATATCTCGTCTACAGCCCATTGCCAGGTGGACGAAGCGTCGGTGACCATCACCGGGGCCGGGTACGGATACGGAAAGATGAGGGTGTTTGGCCTTTGGGAAGATCCGGAGCGGATTCCGGGGTTTAACCGGTGCCTTGCCGTGGCGGTATACAAGACTCCCGAACTGGATTATTTCAGCCCGCAGGCCTTGCCATATATGAAGAGCATAATCGACCTGCACAAAGATGCCGGCATCGACTACCAGGGGTTTTACTCCGATGAGATGCACATCCAGTTTGATTGGGACCTGAGCACTCATTTCGGCCACGAGGAGATCAACACCCGGTACCTTACTGGCAGCCTCATGGGCGAGTATGCAGACAGGTACGGCGAGCAATACCGTAACTTCGCCAGGTATCTCATCTATTTCTCATACCACCAGCACGATTTCCTAGGCGGTGAGGAGGGCGGTTTGCCGGCACAGCACGTGTTCGGCAAGGACGAGAAGAGCATTTACCAAACCTGGTTATTCCGCAAACGGTATTTCGAGCTGCTTCAAAGGCGTGTGGTAGATCTGTGCAATGCGGCGAAAGATTACGCTGAGGGGCTGTTTGGTGGGCCGATTATGACCAGGGCGCACGCTACATGGCAGGAATCCCCGACCTGCGACCGGTTTTACGACCGTTCCATCTTTACAGAACATGAGGGCGGGCGTCCTTCCCGATACGAATACACCCCTTCTTATGTTTGGTCATCCTCCATCAGGGAGAATATCTCTGCCTGCTACGACTATTTTCTCTGGAATGATTTCTTAACCGGCGCTGGAACCGACCACCCTGAAGGCGGCAATATTGATAGGAACTACTACGCCCAGGCCCTGGCCTGCAGCTTTGGAGTTTTGAACAAATTCCCCTATGCCTACTGCGGTAGCTGGGGAAGCCCGAAGGAGGTTTTGCGGCGCCTGCAAAACATAGGGATCAGTTACGGCACGACGGACTGGCGGGTGGAACTGGGCCACAGTCTGGTGCAGGGCCTATCCCACAGGCTCACCGATGTATTGGCCCTTTATCCCCTGGAGTTGAATTACGTGGAAGAGCGGTTCGGCAGCTGGATGGTACAGTACGGTTACTGCAACTACATAACAGAAGGCAAGCTGTTAGAGAATGCGACAGTGACCGGGCGGGGGACTCTTCTGGTCAAGGGAAGAGAGTACCGAGCTCTCGTAGTCCTGTTTGAACCGTTTGTGCGGCGAGAAACTCTGGAGTTGATCAGAGACTTCCTCTCCAGGGGCGGCAAGGTGGTCTGGACATCGATCTATCCCCTGCTGGCAGAAGACGGGGAAGACATCCTGCCGGCGTGGAAAGAACTCTTCGGGATAAGAGATGTAGAGTCCGCTATCAGGGGGACAGCGATGCCCGGCGAAACCATCGCTTTCCGGGGATTACTGGCAGACGTCAGGCCCATGCAGGTTCTTACCGACATGTTGCCAGATCGGGTTTACCCCTGTGTGCCGGGTGAAAAGGCCACAGTCGTGGCGGTTGCCAGAGACAAGGTGTTGGGTGCGGCCCGTGAGCATGCCGGAGGTGGGCTGGCCCTTTATCTCGGGTTCAGACCGCGGGACGACCAGTCCTGTTCCACCGGTCAGGACATTGACACCTTGTTTTCAGTCCTCAAATCCGTGGGGGCTTACGACCCGGATGGACTGGAGGTCAAGTCACGTCCGGCCGGCAGCCGTTACAATATGAACCGGTTTCCCAACGGCGCGGTTTCCATCGCCAACCACTACCGCACCTTTTACGAAAAATGGAGCGGTCGGTTTTTCCGGGATGAAAAGGAGGATGCTGCCGCTTTGGAGGGTCGCGAGTTGCCCCCGGTAGAGATCAACCTTCGGGAGATGCTGATACTCGGCCACACCATTACCTATACCGGTACGGACGTTTTGACCTACAACCTTGGCCCGGCCGGGAGGTTGCTGGGGTTTGCCGGTTCTAATACTAAAGGGATTACTGTGGATGGGAAGAAGTACGAGTTTGTACAGGAACCGGCGGACTTGGTGTGGACTGTCATACCCGAAGAACAGCTGGCTGCCGGTATCAAGAGCCTGTTCCTCGCCCGAGTAGATAGGCCGACCAGATTAACGCTGCCCCTATCTGGGTTGCCCAATGCGTCCCGGGAGACAGCTCCGAGCCTGCAGGTAAGGGTGTGCGACGACTCCCTGTTTACCGCGGGTAGGGCAGTGCCGTACGAATGGGATGGAGAGAATCTGGCGGTGAACATATCCGAAGAAGAAGCGGGTAAGTGGATAGCGGTAATCTTGGTATGAAAACAAAACATGCCTTTGAGTATTTTGGCTTACCGGACACTAGACGAAGCCGCGCCCTAAGACTTCACCATTGGTCACCCGGGCTCCGAAGCCTTCACAACGCCGGCTGCTCCAGAAGCATTCAGAAGCCGTGTTTGTTGGCTCCACCGGTAGCGTGTCCTGTCCCCACAGGCATTTTTCAGTCCATCGGTGGGCCAGCTTGCTGAATTGGAGGTGTTATGACGGCTATGAGTGGACGTGTAGATTCGATAACTGTCAGTAAGGATAAGATCTGCTTTGCTGGTGGGTACGGCAAAAATGGCGAGGTGCGCGGGGCCTGGTTCAAGGTCTATGCTTTTGAGCCCTGCGCAGCCGTCCCGCACAATATAGATCCTTTTCCCGCTCCCATTGCGACCATACCGGCTGAGTGTAGGAACGGCAGCTTTCAAGTCGCAGTAGACCGGTTCAGGGACAAAAAAGACGGGATATATTGCAGGTACAAACTTGCAGTGAGCGACTCCGGGGATTCGGGCCTTAGCCTTCTGTCCGGGGTTTGCTATCCCACGGAATTGGACGGTATAGCGTTGTACAACTACGCTTACCCTGCTGCCCGGACAATCAAGGGATTGCAGGTGAGGATGATTGATGATGCCATAGCGCTCCGAACCGCCTATTATGCAGCCAGGAAGAAGTATTCGGAAGCCAGGGTCTACATATCCCTGGACCATTTTTGGACCCTTTTCTACCAGGATAACCCGCTGCGATGTTATCCCGGGAAAAAGGTATTGGACATCTTGAACGGCCTGGCGCTTCAGGAGGGCAATTTCGACTGGTCGGTTGCCTATCACCCGTATCCTGAAGATCTCTCCCGCCCCGATTTCTGGAACGATAAAACGGCCGTTCATTCTTTTGATGCCGGCCGCATCACCTTTTGTCTGGCCTACCGGAAGGTTGAAAAGACGCCGGGTATTGAATCCTTCATTCTCCACGCCCACGTAGATAATCGGGATGAGTTCGGTTTGAACCTGGGGTTGTGGCGGAGAGATAAGGAAAGCGACGATCCCAGCGCCCCCGGCAGTCCCAAGCCCATTTATTACATTTTCAAAGATATCGACGGACCCAAAGGAGAGGAAGCCTGTAGATTCGCCAGAGAGGTTGTCGGTGAGGAGAAATGGGCCGAGATTCTCGGTGAGGATCAGGAATGAGAATTGGTGGTTGATGTCAATCAAGCTTGGGTGCCATAAGTGGGCCTTTGCAAACATTTAATAGCCAAGGGAGGTTTGTTTAGCCATGCCGCTGTACCGTGATGCTGTTTACGGTTGTGAAACGGTTACCCTGGAGAACCCGTTTCTGAGGCTGGATGTTCACAAGCGCAGCAGCGGGTGGGGATGGGGAGAGCTATTTGTGCCCGATGATGAGGGCAAGCTGACCAAATTCATGGCGGTTCTTGAGCATCTGGCTGAGGCGGAAATGGCCGGAGTACCCCATCCGCTCCGCCTCGAGGCGAGTAACTACAAACTGACTGAGGATGCGGGAAATAAGACTCTTTCATTTGAGGTGGAATTGCAGGAAGTGGCTCCACCCAGCGAGTACCTTGCCGGCAAGTCTGCTTTGCGGGGGGGTGTCAAGCTCACGGTTCCCGCCAAAGAGCCAGTAATATACTATGAAATGTCCTTGAAGAGTGAGTGCCTTCTTCGTCTCCACTACATCCGGGGGCCCTGGCTCAGGGTTGGCGCCTGCAGCTTCGGCATAGACCGCCACGACGCTATATTTCCGGGTGTGGAGTGGGTAATAGGTGATGAGTGGTCTAGCGGGACGGACTGGTTTGAAAACCCCGAGGCCCTGCGGGTTACCCCGCACCCTCACAAGGTCGCCATACCAATCATGGCCATAAGCCAGGGCGGGACGGGTGTTGGCCTTTCCTGGAACCCGGAGCAAGCTGTCCTTTCCCCCTGGACACGCATTCGCGGTCCTCAGCCCGTTTTTGCCACTCCGAACTTTGTAGATCGGAGGAGCCACCATCTCCTGGGATTGATGTTCCCCAGTGCCCGATGGGGTATGAAAGAAAATGACCTGAGGGCCGACCCTCCCATCCTGGTAGGAAAGGGAGTAACCTTCTCTCTCAATGCGCAGATCTCTGTTGTCGAGGGGACGAGTCTAGACGTAGTTGTGGACTGGGTGCAGCGCAACGGCATGCCCGACCCCGGTAAACCCCGGTATGGATGGGAGGATGCCCTGAATCGGATAGCCCGGGCTTACAACACCAACCTGTGGATAGAGGGTAAGGGCTGGGGTTTCCGGGGCCAGGGGAATACCAGCGTACCTGACTTCGTTTTGTACTACATTGAGCACGGTTCTGACAGTGAAGTGAAGGCCGGTCTTCGAGACAAGGTTGACTGGTGTAAGAAGCACCAGATTGACCCGCATAAGGTGGAAGCGGGCCTGCACGGCCACCCGATACTTTCCCGGCCGCTGTGGTGGGTCATGAGTCGTCCCCAGGACTCTATCGAGGTCGGCAATCGTCTTCTGGAAATGCAGATTTCGGAAGGCGATTTCCCTTACGCCCCGAATGGAATACACGGGACCGTGCTCAAGGACTGGGCCGAAACCTGGCGTCCACTGGGGCAGGAAGGCGATTCGGCCGTAGACCTCTGCGCCACTGCGGCGGCAGCTCTAATTCTCGCCGGCAAGAATACGGGTGAAGGGAGATTCCTCGATGCAGCGAGGAAGACCCTGGACTTTGCCCTGGGGTTTGAACGGCCTGAAGGTGGGGACTGGTGGGAGACCCCGCTGAAGAGTCCCAATCTGCTGGCTGCTGGGCACGCGGCCATCGCCTATTATCTGGGCTATAAGGAGTTCGGTAAGGACGAATACCTGAAGAAAGCCATCCGCTGGATACGCAGCCTTATCCCGTTTACGCACCTTTGGGAACCGGCAGACATCCCTATGATGTACAACACGAAGCCGTGTTTCTGCAGTACGTGCTGGTTCCTTAGCGATTGGGTATCCAAACACGTGCAGTGGGAAGTCCTGCAGGTTTTCGCCATGTCCTCTAAGCTGGGCATTGATTGGGCGCAAATCGATCCCGATATTGATTGGAACCAGTTCCAGAAGGGGGTCACGACTGCCGTGCTCCGCTGGATGATCGATCACGAAGATGCCGAGTGGATGTACCGCTCGGAGTTTCCCGCTGAACTGCTCAGCAACGGGACATGGGACACCCTTTTCTGCGATACCTTTGATCCGGTCAACAATACCTACGGCGGCGGGCCTATCATGCCTGAGGTCATTGCAGACAATATTCTCTTGATATTGCAGCGGGGAAAAGGGAAATAGTGGAGTATAGCATAACTCCATACTGTTTGATTGCTGACAGTCACACGTGGAGATAGCTTTCGCTGGAGCAGGAGTTGGCACTCGCATGTCGTGGGTCCCACTCCGTGCTTTGGATTGCCACTGGGAGTTGTTCCATGGGAGTTGTTTAAGTGGTTTCCAATCTGGCGAGATTGCTCGGAAACCCTTGCAGTCACCATATATTGTGGCCATACTTAGACGCTGCCCCAATATAGCCCTTTCGAGAGAGTTTCCGAGCATATTCCTAGATAGTATACGTTCAATGAAAGCATATACAAATTTTCCCTTTCAGACCGCCTGGTCATCAGCATAGGCCCCGACAAATTGGCTATTGTAAAGATCGGCGTAAAAACCTCCCTTGGCGAGCAATTGCCTGTGAGTGCCGGTCTCGATGATTCTGCCTTCATTCATCACCAGAATCAACTCCGCGTTGCGGATCGTGGAGAGCCGGTGGGCGATGACAAAGCTCGTGCGCCCCTTCATCAATTCTGCCATTGCCCGTTGAACCTGAATCTCGGTCCTCGTGTCAACGCTGCTGGTCGCCTCATCCAGAATGAGGATGGCTGGATCTGCCAGGAATGCCCGCGCGATGGTCAGCAACTGTTTCTCACCCTGAGATATGTTGGAAGCCTCTTCATTTAAAACTGTGTCGTAACCATCTGGAAGTGTCCTGATGAAATGGTCTGCCTGAGCAGCCTTGGCTGCCCGGACGATCTCTTCGTCAGTAGCACCCTCGCGACCATAGGCGATATTGTCCCGGATAGTGCCGTTGAAAAGCCAGGTATCCTGCAACACCATGCCAAAAAGCTTTCTCAGCTCGCTGCGCTTCAAGTCCCTGATGTCAATACCGTCGATGGTGATGCTGCCGCCGTCTATCTCATAGAAACGCATCAGCAGGTTGACGAGGGTGGTCTTGCCCGCACCGGTCGGGCCCACGATGGCGATGGTCTGCCCTGGCTTAACCTCTATATTGAGGTTTTCGATCAAGGAGACGTCTTTTTTATAGCTGAACCTGACATTTTGGAATTTGACCTCGCCCCGCGGAGACACGATGGTCGCCGCCGCGGTGTCGGGACTTTCTTCCGACTCATCCAGCAGCTCAAAGACACGCTCAGCAGAGGCTACCGTCGACTGGAGAATGTTCACGATGTTGGCAGTTTGCGCAATGGGCATGGTGAACATCCTTTGATACTGGATGAATGCCGTGATGTCGCCGAGTTCGATCCTCCGTTTTGTGACCATGATCCCGCCGACTACGCAGATCAGGACATAGCCAATGTTGTTTATGAAATTCATCAGCGGGAAGATGATGCCTGAGACGAATTGCGCCCGCCAGGCCGCATTGTAAAGCCGTTCATTGATCTGGTTGAATCGATCGATGGCCTCACCCTCGTGACCAAATGCCTTGACGATCTTGTGGCCGGTATACATCTCCTCCACGTGGCCGTTAAGTAGGCCAAGTTCCTTCTGCTGCTCCGCGAAATTCTTCTGTGAGAATTTGGCGATCATGGCCGTCACGAAGAATGAAAGCGGCAGTGTCAATAGGCAGATCAGCGTCAGTAGCCAGCTGATGGTGGACATCATGATGATGGCGCCGATGATGCCGACAAATGAAGTAATGAGCTGTCCCAAGCTCTGCTGCAATGTCATGCTGATGTTGTCGATGTCATTGGTCATCCGGCTCATTATCTCGCCGTGCGTGCGCCCGTCAAAGAATTTCAGCGGCAGCCGGGAGAGCTTGTCATTCATATCCCGGCGCATGGCGAAAACGGTCTTCTGAGCCACGCCCGCCATGGTATATTGCATCACATAGCTGAAAAGCGAGCTTGCGACATAAAGACCGATGAGCCATAGAACGATATGCCCAATATATTGAAAATCCACATTGGCGGGCAAGCCCATGAATCTCATCCCGAATGTCCGCCCCAGGCTTGTGATGGCCCTCCCCATGACCTTCGGGCTGATGATGCTGAGCATTGTGCTGGCGATGGCAGCCAGAAACACGACCGCCAGACGCGGCCACATAGGCTTCAAATAGATGGCCAATCTCTTCAACGTGCCCTTAAAGTCTTTGGCCTTTTCCACCGGCCGGCCAAACCCATGGCCGCCGCCGAAACCTCCCCTGCCGGGCCTGAAGCCGCCAGGCACCATACCGCCAGGCCTTACCGGCCCTGCTGGCCGTTGTTGCTCCGTGGGATTCCCGCCCATGCGATTTCCACTCATGCGGTCTCTACTCGTGTGATCTGCGCTCATGCGATCTCCTCCTCTGAAAGCTGCGAGGAAACGATCTCGCGGTAGACTTCGCAGGTTTTCAAGAGCTCTCTATGGGTGCCGATACCGGCGACCCTCCCTTCATCCAGGACTACGATCCGGTCTGCATCCATGATTGTGCTGACCCTCTGGGCGACGATTATCACTGTTGCGCCAGCCGTTTCCTTCTTTAGCGCCGCGCGCAGCCTGGCATCGGTCTTGAAGTCGAGAGCAGAGAAACTGTCATCAAAGATGTAGATTTCGGGCTTTCTGACCAGCGCGCGGGCGATGGCAAGACGCTGTTTCTGGCCACCAGAGATATTGGTCCCGCCCTGGGCGATTTCTGAATCAAAGCCGTCCTTCATCTCTGAGATGAAATCCAGGGCCTGGGCGATCTCTGCAGCACGCCGGATTTCTTCATCAGTCGCGTCCTTCTTGCCATACCTGATATTGTCAGCGACCGTGCCAGAAAAGAGCACAGCCTTTTGAGGCACGAAGCCGATCTTGGCCCTCAGTTCTTCTTGGGCCATTTCCCGGACATCCACCCCATCCACCAGAATGCTACCGCTAGTGACGTCGTAAAAGCGCGGGATCAGGTTGACCAAGGTTGATTTGCCCGAGCCTGTGCCGCCGATGATGGCGGTGACCTCGCCCGGGCAGGCGCGGAAGGAAATATCTCTGATTGCGGGTTCTTCTGCGCCGTGGTACCTGAAGGTGACATCATGAAACTCAACATACCCCTTCTCGCTGCCTGCTCTCCTGGCAGCCGCCGGGTCGTTGATCTCAGGCTCGATGGCCAGCACCTCATTGATTCTATCTGCCGAAGCCTGGGCGCGGGGGATCATGATGAACAGCATCGAGGCCATGAGGAGAGATATCATGATTTGCATAGCGTATTGGAAGAACGCCATCATATTGCCGATTTCCAGGGTCCCATGGTCGATGCGGATGCTTCCGAACCAGATGATGGCGACTATGGTGAGGTTCATGATCAGCATCATTACCGGCATCAAAAGAGCCATCAACCTGTTGACTCTGATAGAGGTTTCAGTCAGATCGAGGTTGGCTTCGTGGAAACGCCTTCTCTCATGGTCTGTGCGGTCGAAAGCGCGGATGACCCTGATACCCTCGAGATTCTCGCGCACGATCAGGTTTATCCGGTCGATCTTTTTCTGAATGCTCCTGAAAAGCGGAAGGCCTTTATGAGCGACAAAAACGATTATGGCAGCAAGGATGGGCAGAACAACGGCCAAAACCCAGGCCAGACCTCTATCCTTCGATAGGGCCATGATGATACCGCCAATGCACATGATGGGCGCGCTTATCATCATCCGCATCATGATCATGATGACCATTTGAATCTGGGTGACATCATTGGTATTCCTGGTAATGAGGGAGGGGGTGCCGATCTTGTCAAATTCGTGTAGTGAAAACTTCTCCACATGGGCGAAAATCTTGGCGCGCAATATCTTGCCAAAGCCCATGGCCGTTCTCGCCGATAGGAAAGCCGCTGTGATTGAACAAATCGTCCCGCCCAAGGCGACGAGTAGCATCAACCGGCCGATTCTCCAGATATAGCTGACATCGCCTTTCATGATTCCGGTATTGACGATGTCCGACATCAATGTCGGGAGGTACAGCTCGGAAAGCGTCTGCAGGAATACAAGGCTGATAACAAACACGATTTGGATTCGGTATGGTTTGAGGAATTTGAATAGTTTTATCATATTCCACCATCTCTCTATATCAAAACACGAGAATCCCCGTAGCTCCTATAGTCTCATGCAGTCTCATGACCCACATATTGGCCGACCCTGCGTATGACAAAGCGGCAGGGATCCATGACTTCAGTTTGATGGCGATTCCGGCTAATCCTGCCCTTTTTCATCCGGCCCCTCTGCGGATCTATATGGGTCCTCTACAGACATTCGAAACAATTTCTCAAGGGTATTTACATGCTCGCTCAACCTCGCCAGCAACCCGCTGACTGCCTCGGCCTTGATCATCATCAAGCCACGGCCGCCAAAGCCCCCGCCCAGCACCAATATCTTGTCGCCAGGCTTGATCCCCAGAGCCTCCCTGGCCTGTTGGGGGATGACCACCTGCCCGCGTTCACCCACGGTTACGGCACCATAGAAAATCGGTTCATGCCCGGCCATGATATACCTTCTTTCGCGAAATAGATCATGTATGATCATTTTTACATGAATAGTATGATAGCACATGTTTGAGAGCGGAGCAAGGGGTGACGGTTTTCACCTGAAAGTTGCCCCGCACATTGTATGCGAGGTCATTTATATTCTTGAGGGCCAAGACTACTCACGAGATAAAATCTACAACGCATTAAGGGATTTCAGTCGGATAGACGGGATTGAGTTCGTGGACGGGGGTGCCATACTTGAAGCTGCAGTCGACTATGGAGACAAGAACATCGATTTCTCTGATGCGCTCTTGGCTGCCATCAGCGGGACCCGGGCCGAGAAGGTATGTGCATTCCTTCGATTGGCAACACCTTCAAACCCGGGATCCTTGAGAAATGTTCTATATTATGTGTGGCAAGCGGGATATCGCGCTCGAGGCAGATGGCGGCAATGAATGTATCCGCAGGGCCAATGACATTACCCTGCGCACGCAAGTCATTCTCTATTTGTGCAGCACGCAAGGCGGCGTCCTTGTCAAACGATAACACCGGTATAATGCTAAACAGCTTCTCGAGAATCCGGTCACGTCGGCTATTTGGCTTGATGCCCACACGTAACTCGAATAAAGTGATAGCAGTAACTGCCATGTCGCCCGTCTTGAGCAATTCCTCTACATAATCTGCCCCCGGGTTCGCACCTCTCAGAAAGTCTATCACAACGCACGTATCGACTACCGTCTGCATGACTTCCACCTTTCCCAAAATTCTTTGACCGCTTCTGTCGCCGCTTTGGCCTCCTCATTGCTCAGCGAGCCTCTAAGGTTAAGAACTTCCTCGAGGTCGTCCTGTCTTGATTCGTGTCGCGCAATGTATTCCTCGATGGCCTGGCGTACGATTTCCGAATAGCCACGGAGCCCCGCCCGTGCAGCAAGAGCAAGCAGCTTTGCACGAAGCTCATTATCAATATCTATCGTCGTCCTCATGGCGTTCACCTCTGATGACATTCTAGTATTGGAACATTAGAATGTCAAGATGATGACATTAATTGTACGCGTTGGGGGAATAATAGATAGAAGGCTAAATATGGCGCGGGACATTATAATTGAGACGAACGGGAGTCGGGTAATTCAATTGAATCAACGGAAGACCTCATCTATCTCCAATCTAAAGCCATCCAACAGGGGGCTTTCCAGTGTCGTGCCAGGCGGATAAACCTGGACAGTGGCGAGCTCCCTGCCGTTATGAGCGGCAACCTCGATGCTGTGACCGTCGGGATCCACTATCCAGAATTCGCGAACTCCATAGCGGCCGTAAATCCGGCGTTTGGTCACCCTATCCAACTCCGCGGTAGAAGGTGAGAGGATCTCGACCACTAGGTCCGGCGCGCCTTGAATATAGGCCTCTTTGATTATCCCAAGGCGTTCCAGTGAGACATACAGGATATCAGGCTGGACCACGTTATGTTCACTTAATACCACATCAATGGGAGCATCATACACTTCTCCAAGGTCACGATTCTCAACCCAGTGCCGCAGTGCCTTTTCAATCCTCCCGGAGACTTTTTGGTGAAAAACAGATGGAGCCGGTGTCATCTTCCTCAGGTCCCCCTCCACGAGCTCATATCTTTCCCCGGACGGCATCCGGCAATAATCTGCGTATGTAAGACGAAGATCAGCCGTATAATATTGAACTGCCGTTTCCTTCACCATATCCGGAGGCTTTGGCACACTGGGGCCCTTCATCGGATCCTGGTCTTTCACAGTAATCACCTCGATCATGTGAATTCACGCACTTATTGACATCCTAATTCTACCAATAAAGAAGGGACCGGTCAAGGATTACTCGCAAGGACCGGTCAACGACTGCTCACGATGGCAGGACTACTCGTGATAGCTTGGTTGCTATAAACTGGGAAACCGGGAGACTCCGCCGACCATTTACTCAGGGTATGTCAGCAAATACCTGGCTCAAAACATCCTCCAGGGGCACTTCCTCAACGGTGAAGTCCTGCACCGGGAAACTCGCAATAAGGGCCGAAGCAATACGGGTTGTCTCGCCAAAGGGCACCTTGAGGGTAGCAGACAGGCCGCCGTTGCTTACCACGCGCCCCAGGCGGCCGAGGGCGGCGCCCAGGCCTGTGTTATCAACCTCGACTGCCCGGCACATGTTGATCAACTACTAGCGCTCTCGTAGCGCTTGAGCCCGTATTTCCATAGCACACGACTCACAGCGAGCATGATTCCGGTTGCCACAAAAGACCAAACGATCTCCCACCATGTGATCTTGCCGAATACCAGCCGGGCCGGGAAACTAGCGATCACCGTCATCGGCAATATGATCGTAAGGAAGAATCGCAGTACCCGCCCGTATATGCCATCCGGCTTGAGCGCGAAATGAAATAGCGAATCAAGGGCCATAAACCCACTGGATTTCACCATCCACAAGCTGCAGTGTCATTTGCGCAGCAACTATGTATGACAGGAGGTGAGGAAGGTCATACATGCCGATCCGTACTCCGGAGTGCGACCGGAATACGGCCACCCACACCAGAGTATCAACGAGGAGTGGGGCGAGATTCAATACAGTGCGAATAAGATAATCAGCCCGGTATTCGAGCATATCCTGCGCTCCAGCGGCCACGTATGCCATAAGCCTGCGCAAGGCTGAGAACCTACGAAAAGATCGAGATCTTTGCGGAGCCGCAAACCCGTGTGAGGCCGGAAATCTGCGCACCTTCCTTACCTCCCCTCCATAAGCTTCACATAATGTTCATACCGTGCGGGGCGTATGAATCCCGACGCGAGGGCATCTCGCACTGCACATCCTGGTTCGGTCAGGTGCGCGCAATTGGAAAATCGGCATTTCCCTATATACGGCCTCATTTCACGAAAGCACGATGCAAGATCCTGGGCTGAAATCTCCCAAAATCCGAATTCCCTCATCCCCGCTGTATCCACCACGAAACCGCCTGCGCGGAGCTGAATGAGCCGGGAGGCCGTGGTTGTGTGGCGGCCCCGGTGTGTGATCCGACCGACCTCACCTGTCGCAAGGCCAAGTTCCGGCTCCACAGCATTGAGTAGTGACGACTTCCCCACTCCTGATGGGCCAACCACAACGGAAATCCTGCCCGCGAGGAGGGACCTGAGGTCATCTATGCCCTGGCCTGTCTTGGCGCATGTATGTAGAACTTGGTAGCCGATTTCCTCATAGGGAACGGTCATGTTGGCGGCATCCTCAGGGGAGGCAAGGTCGATCTTGTTGAGGCATATAACAGCTGGTATTCCTGAATACTCGGCTACGGCAAGGTACCGGTCAAGGCCCCGTGCCCTGAATGTAGGTTCCGCCGCCGCGTATACGATGATGATCTGGTCCACATTAGCTGCGATGACTTGCTCTCCCGGACGGCCACCTGCGGCCTTCCTGCCAAATGAATTGCGTCGCTTGCCGATTTCCTCTATCACACCTCCGCCACCATCAAGAATGGATAGATAGACGATATCTCCAGGCGCCACTGGATTTATGGTGTTTTCAGTCTCTTTAATCAATCTCCGCCGGATTGTGCACAGGATAGGCCTGCCATCTACAAGCACTTGATAGATGTCACTTCCTATCCGGATGACCAAGCCGCTGCGGAGGTTTTCCTGTGGACCGGATGTGATGCGGATACCACAAACATCAGTATTGGAAAGGCCTTCATTATTCATCGAAATCAGCCTCCCTATCGAAGAATTCGTCAATGAGATCTATGGTTTCTCTATCACGGCGCGGCGGATCATGGCGCCTTCCCCGCTTTTCCTGCCGCCGTGTCTTGAGTCGTTCTTTCATCTTGTCGCGATTGCGCTTTTGTTCAAAGTCCTTTCTCAACCTCGATATCTGTCGTTCTGTCAGTCTATCAGTCACGGTTACATAACCTCCATAAGCACTTTTTTGAGAACTGCTACTACTTTGAAAATAGCTGAGCGCCATTTTCATTTTTCGTTGGTGCCGCCCCGGCGGCATGGGGGGCTATCCTGAAAATAGCGGCGCCCGCCTCGGGAGATTTTCATCCCCCTGATGATGCCGCTATAGCGGCATGGGAGTCTACCCTGACATTGCTTTTGGTACGCAAAAAGGCCATGGGCGACACCTTACCCACGGCCGGCATAGTTTTATCCTGCGCCTAATATCCTTGCTCATCAACCGGGCGAATAGAAATGCCCGCTATCGCGGGCATGCAGTATCAAAGCAGACTTTAGTAATATGCGGGAATACGATTTAGTCTTCCCATAGCTTTCCCTTCATGCCCCGGACGACAAGGTGGGTAAGGTGAATTTTGGGAATAGCAAACACACGCACAACGACCTCATTCACATAACCCACCTCCACTTCAGAAGCATAATCGGGACACTTCTACCCTACCATTTCAGGGAGCCTATGTCAATATATCATGAGCACCTTTGCCATTTTTTGTTCTTCGCTTCCCCCCAGCCGAGGTTTATGTCTCGCGCGTAATCACAGGGATGGACCTGCTAATCTAGATGTCCATGTTGTCATGACAGATAGGCAAAATCAGACCCGATAAAGCGGTCGCCCCTTACGCGTGAGAATCAAGACGCTGGGGGATGGCTATATATGCTCAATCTCACGGTGCAATCATTCAAGGGGTGGTATCTTTTGGCTGCGCGTCTCGATGAAGGAAAGAAACTCCTCTATTTCTGTTTTAACCCTTATAAAGGTCTCCTGGATATTGTCTACCAATGGTTGCATTCGGGCGGGAGATAGGTGGAAGGTATATACATTTCGGACCACGTGACGGAAACCTCTATATGCATCTAGGCTATCCCTTGTCTTCTTTGAAATAACGGGGGGGCGAACCATTTCGATTTCTATTGCCATCTGGTGCAATAACTCTTGATGCCAGTTGTCTCCCTCCGGTTTGCTTTGATCAATATTGGCGGCAATTAATTCGAAAATCCTCTCCAGACCGGTATAGAGGCTATGTAGATTAAATGCTACGCTATCAAGATAAAGATCATCATTTTCGCGCCTAGCTCGTTCCCATCCGAGATGAATACGCTCGGATGGCCTGTTGAAGTTCAGAGAGTTCATCGCATACTCGACTGGCCATGGTTAGATGCTTCTTGCCCATATTATATCTCCATCCCTTCGCCTTCAATAGCTCTGCGCAGAGATTCGCGGCAAGATTCCGGATCGACCAAGTCTATCTTGAATCTCGTGCTTAACCCTATAACTTCCCCCACTGCGGCGTAAAATTTATGGTCCGAGACCCCCCATGCTGCCAAATCAATATCAGACCATAGGCTGAATCGGGAGCGGTCGACCAATGAGCCAAAGACTACCACCTTCGAGGCGCCATACCTGCCTTTCAATATGTCTGCAGCCATCTTGGCAACTTCCCACGCTTCCCGGTAACGCTCGACCAGGAATGACTCAGCCGGGAGAGAATCGTCCGTGAATGTGAGGGGATATTTCCTAGCATAATAGGCAGCCAGGCTGTCAGGCTGCACGTCCATATCCCATATACCTCCCTGACGAAATGTCATTGATAGACCTTATCCCTCAAATCCTTCTCAAAGGCCCTCCTAGTTCAGTATATCATAACCACGCTCTAGACTCTAGGTGATCCTGCGGCCGGGTATGTGTCAAGAAGATTGGTGCAACCTTCCCCCTTGATTTGAAATCCATTTTTTGGTTGCGATCCCGGTCACACGACGTCAGGTCCGGTAATCCTCCCATGGGGAACCTCGACCAGGGGGCTGCATAAGGTAACACACCCGCGGCCCTGGCGCTGCGGTCTTAGCTTAGCATGCTATAATCTTGCATGCTATCGTCATCACCGGATTGGTTCCTTAAAACAGGGTAGACTCCCATGCCGCTGTAGCGGCACCAGAAGAATGGGAACCGCAGCGTTCGATTCTTGGGGCGGCAAAGCCGGTGTCCTTGGGAAGACATACCCTCTTCCAGGCTCGGTAAAGCTCGAGTGAATTCTCTGCCTGCAGGCCTGGGTACCGTAATGAAAAATTACGGCGTATAGCAGATAAACACAGCAAATGTAGGATTTAATACGACAGAAAATGAACACCAAGCTGTCATAGTGTGAGGCGGTTAAGAGGATATTGTCCATCGGATACTATAGCATGGGGAATAATATGAGAACAGTGAGTTTTGGGATGTGCGCTTGGCGACTCAAGATAGTGGAAGATGTCCGCCTGCGGCGGGAGCATTTTGGCGGGCAGGCCATCCAAATAACTACAGGTATGCTGCCGGCCACAGGGAGCGATTCCAAGTTTATTGTGCGGCGGACGGGGCTCTGCCCGGGCTCACTTGGTCTCGGGGGCTTCATGCACGGGTTTTGCAGGTGGCGTGGCAATATATATCATCGTTCGGTATTCCCGAGCCTTGGTCTAACTGCAGGGGGGTGGATATCATGCACTTCTGGGAAGGCCAGGAGGAATTGTCCGCTGTCCAGTGGGTAGCACGGGCAGTGGTTTTCTATATTGTCCTTTTCCTTACCGCGCGGGCTATGGGGCAAAGGTCCATAGCTAATCTCAGGCTGGTGGATTTCATAACTGCCATCGTCATAGGCAATCCGATAGCTCACCCTCTTTCAGACAGCCGGCTCCCATTTTCCGGAGCGCTTCTGGCTCTTGCGATCTTCGCGCTTTTTCATTTTTTGCTTGCCTGGCTTTCAACCCTCAAGCGGGGATTTCGCGTGCTAATAGAATCAAAGCCGATACAGCTCATCGAAAATGGGCGGATACTGCCTGAAGGCCTGGCAAAGGCCAGGATCAATCATGATATCCTTTTATCCGAACTCAGGCTCAACAGCGTAGCCGGCCCGGAAGAGGTGGCCATGGCGGCCCTCGAGCCCAACGGCCGTATAAGCGTAATCAAGAAGGGGGCAAACCGCCCTGCGACACCGGAAGATTTGAGGATAGCTGTGCCAGAGGTGAAACTGCCTGTCATCCTGATTGAGAATGGAGTTACCATCGAGGAAAATCTCCGGCTCCTGGGACTTTCAAAGGAAATTCTGACGCAAATGCTAGTATCTCTCGGTGTCAATGATCCGGGTGAACTGTTCCTCGCATACCTGGACTCTGAGCGACGGGCGCATGTGATACGAAAACCTGCCGGCGGCAATTCATCCAGTTTGTGTAAAATCTAATGGGGACAGGAAACGTTCGTGTAAAACTTAATGGGGCAGGAAACCGAGGTATTGATGGACTTCGCAAGGTCGGCTATGATGAATATAGATTTGCTCGTGCAAGTATCTATCGTTTCAAATCGTAAGGTCTTTTTGGTGCTTCGCATCATAAAAACTATGTTATTACCTTGTAGAGGTGTTACCGGTGGAGGGCTGGGGATTATTTGTCACATCATTTTTGGTAGGCTTATCCGGAGCTGTGATGCCGGGACCGCTCGTAACAGTCGCGATAGCCGGAGTCGGGCGATTGGGCGGTCTTTCGGGGCTTGTAGCATCAGCGGGGCATGGGATTCCGGAGGCGTTTCTAGTTGTTGCGCTGGCCTTGGGTTTTGGCGGCGTGCTGCGGATCCCTCTGGTCACCGGTTTGATTGCAGTAATTGGCGGAGTGGTCTTGGCCTGGATGGCTATTGGGATGTTTCGCTCTGCCGCGACTGTTGAAATCGCAACTGCTGCCGAGGCCGAAGGGCCCGCCAAGGAGGGTGGACATGATGCGATTGGCGGGAGCGCTACGGCTGGCAGACATGCTGCGTCTAATGTGTGCGTTGTGGCCGATACGCGCATCCCTCAAGGCATTATCAGGGCAATGAAAATCCCGCGACCGAGGGCGGCTTTCCCGACGATGGCCGCAGGAGCGGCGGCAAGTGTCTCTAATCCTTACTGGATCCTCTGGTGGACCACCATAGGCGCTACCTATGTCTCACAGGCACTTGGCTCTGGGTGGGCAGGAGTTGGATTCTTCTTTGGCGGTCATATCCTATCAGATATACTGTGGCTTACCTTCGTCAGCAGCGCCATTGCAGTGGGGAGTAGTTTTCTGACCCGCAATTTCTACACGCGGCTCATACAGGTCCTGGCGAGCCTGCTATTTCTGATGGCTATCTATTTTTTGTTCACGGGAGTAAAAGCGCTGTTTTAGTTTCGAACAGCTATAGATTGCCAAGTCCAGAATTGAAAGATAACCTAGCTATGTCACCACGCGGTTGCCGGGCGCGCCGCACACTGTTAGCTCATAATTTCTAAGTTCGAGCTTGGTCATCTATAGCTGCCAATGGCGCAGGGGCGGTGCCATCAGAATCATGAGAATGGCGGTGGCCAATCTTCGGGGGTAGGTCCTCATACTGCTACGCCAGCATTACCAGAATGATGAAAACCGGGGCGGCTCATTTTCTAGGTGGCTTTCGATTGAAGATAGATGACTTGGAAAGAGAAAATACTTTCTCCCGGCAGGATTTCATATATCAATATCGAATTGAATTATTGAGATGCCGTTGGAGCGGTCCAATAAAAGGACAATTGTCCAAAGTGCAGGGATGATGGGTTAAGAGAGGGCATCACTGATGGGAAGAAAACCTACATTGCGTGATATAGCCTCAGCTGCCTCGGTTTCCAAGTCGACGGTGTCCCTGGTCCTTCAAAATAGCCCTAAGGTGGCCCCCGAGACACGGGCAAGGGTTCGTGAAATGTTGAACCGGTTTAATTACTTTCCCAATGCAAGTGCCAAGAATCTGGCCAGAGGGAAGACCAGGATCATAGGGCTCGCCACCAGATTCTTCAGGCATGAATTCATAGAACAGAGTTATTTTGGCGAGCTCCTGGGCGGGTTACTCGATGTCCTCGGCGGGTTGAATTACCACCTGATGCTTTACAATATGAATATGCCATTTGAGTTGAATACAGACGGGATCATTTTCGTCGGGGTCAACATCGACGATCCTTTCTGTCAGGATGTGCGCCGGGCGCCTATCCCTATTGTGTTCGCTAATAGGCGTGCTGCGAATTCGGATATAAATTATGTGACGACCGATTTCGTAGGTGGGGGTATTATCGCCACGAGACACCTTTTAGAGCTTGGGCATAGGCACATTGCTTACATATCCGGCCCTACGGAGCATCCTCCTCAGGCCGATAGGCTCCGGGGTTACAGAATGGCGCTAGACGCAGCCGGCGTGCGGGTTGACGATAGCTTAATTGTAATAGAGCCCGCTGGGGGCGAACAATTTGGTTATCATGCTGCGGAATTCCTGACAAGCCTTTCTCCTCCCCCGACAGCTATCTTCGTTGCAACCCAGGATATGGCCCTAGGGGTTTTACGCTGTCTCAAAGATAAAGGATGGAAGATCCCGGACGACATATCCATTGTATGTTTCGATGACAGCAAGACTTTCTCGGAAATTGATCCCCCTCTTACGGTCATTCGCCAGCCCAGTCATGAAATTGGAGTACGATGCGCTCAGATGATGATCCGGCTCATCGAGGGCGGGAAGGTCAGGGATAATCAAATTCTGCTGCCCGCGGAGCTGGTCGTTAGGAAATCATGCGAAAGGAGGGAGGGGGGTGCGAGGAGCTCATATAGCTTATTTGATTAGTGAGGGTCGGGATCCACAATTCGTAATCTTTGCGATCCTGAGGAGGGAATCTGGTAGAACACAAATAATCTGGTAGAACACAAATGACTCTGGAGGTGGCCGTCATGGGCGGAGATCACGACTCACCAATTCGCGTAGGCATAGCGGGCCTTGGCCGTAGCGGCTGGGACATTCATGCCAAAATGCTGGGGAACATGGGGGATAAATTCAGGATTGTGGCAGTAACTGATAAGGAGACCTCGCGCCTGAAGGAAGCAGAGGAAACGCTGGGCTGTCGGGCATATGGCCAATATGAGGAACTTTTGGGTGATGCGGAAGTAGAATTGGTCATAGTAGCTATGCCCAGCCATCTTCATGCCCCATATTCTATCGCAGCCCTTCGCGCCGGGAAGGCGGTGCTTTGTGAAAAGCCGATGGCTCCCAGCCTTAAAGAAGCTGATGAAATGATCAGTGTATCTAAGGAGACGGGGCGACTTCTCACAGTGTTTCAGAATCGACGGTATTCAAAGGATTTTGTAAAGGTACGCGAGGTAATCAGTTCCGGCAGGCTGGGTCGCATTGTCCAGATCCGCATCGCTCTCAACGGCTTTGGTCGTCGATGGGACTGGCAGACCCTAAAAGAATTTGGCGGAGGCACCCTCAACAATAATGGTATTCATCTCATAGACAGGGCGATGGTTCTTATCGATGAGAAGGAACCTGAGATATTTTGTCATCTTGACAGGGCCCTGACCCTGGGAGACGCAGATGATCATGTAAAGGTGATTTTGAAGGCCCCTGGGGAGCCTTTGGTCGACATAGAATTAACAAGCGCTTGCGCCTATCCAACCGAAAACTGGCTCGTGATGGGGACACAGGGGACATTGATCGGCACAGCAACCGAACTTAGGTGGAAATACATAGATCCAGCTGAACTCCCGCACAGGGAAGTGGATCGAAAGCCTACGCCGGACAGGAGTTACAATAGAGAGGATCTTCACTGGTATGAAGAAACATGGAGCGCGGCAGATGATCCTGGAATGGGTGAGGCTGCTTTTTATGTCGACCTGTATAATACGATCCGTAAAGGCGCTCCGCTCGCTGTAACCCCGGAGAGTGTTCGTAAGAGAATAGCTTTACTGCAACGGTGCCATGAGATATCCGGTCTATAGGAGGGAATTCCATTGAATTTATCTATCTGCCACTATAGTTTCCACAGGCGCTGGAAAGAGGAAAACTGGACTCCTGAGAGGCTATGCGAGGAGGTAAAGGCTCTAGGGATCGGAGCCGTGGATTTCCATGCAGGCTTGCTTGGTCAGATCGAAGGCGCAGTTGATAATATCAAAGCTGCGCTTTCAAAGACAGGACTCGCTCTGTCAGGGCTCTCCCTTTCCACTAATTTCAACCTTGATGATCCCGGTGCGTATCAGGATATGGTGAATAATACGATTGCATGGATGCGTGCGGCATCTGAGTTGGGTGCTCCGGTATCGAGGATCTTCGGTGGCGCCCTTAAGAACAGGCTTGAAGTCGATGAAGGGACCAAGAAGGGCATCTTCCAGCGTGTAATTGATGCCCTCGGAAGACTTGCCCATGAGGCAGAGAGACTCGGGCTTGTGTTGGCGCTCGAAAATCATGGAGGGCTTCCATGTACAGGCGAGGAGCAGGTCGAAATGATAGAGAAGGTAGGGTCCAAGTATCTTCGCGCCACTATCGACGTAGGAAATTACATGGCGGGTGGCCAGGAGGCGGTAGAAGGCACAAGGATAGCCGCCAAGTACTGTGCCTATGTTCACTTTAAGGATTTCAAGAAATGCCCGGACCCTTCGCTTCCATGGGGATGGGGCATCCAAGCGTGCACCGTGGGAAAGGGCGATGTGGATCATCTCGGCTGCCTCAGGGAACTCAAAGCCGCGGGCTACGACGGGTATATTGCCCTTGAGTATGAAGGCCCCGACGATGAGAAGATAGGGGTGCCGGAGAGTATCGAGTTTATGAAGGCTGTTGCGAGCAAAGTCTGAGCCCGCCCAATTACCTCCTGAGCCCGGGATTCATCCTCAGCGTAAGCAGGATGGATCCCGGGTTGCACTATGATTATGTCTGCATCGGGCACAGACTTCGCTCGCCTACCTCCGTGGTGGGATAGATCGCATCAGCCCGTGGAGCTCCTGCGGCAAAGGTCAATGCTGCCTGGATGGCTTCACGCATCAGCATTGCATTCTGAACATATTGACATATTCAAAACCTTGAAAGGCAAGGTTACGTCAAAGTCATGACCAGAATTCGGGAGAGAAATGAAGCAATGATCTGCATGAGCCAGTTGAAGAGTAGAAAAGGCCATCTTTCAACCTGTCATCTAGGAATTTCGGCCAATTAGGGCATGACAAACCAAGCCTGCATTAGGTGTTTTTATGCAGACCTTCGAGGGAAGGGCCCGGTATGGTTAGGCTTATAACCCGATAAGCCCCAGGGCACGGCGAGGGTCTCGAGCATGATAGCGAATCGCTTTAGCTATACTGGTATATCCCCGGAGACGAAACAGGCTGATGGCAAGATTCTGCAATGTAGCCATGGCCCGCGGGCCCGAGCCTATACGTACCTGGGAGCGATCCTCATCCAAAGTGACATCTCGCACCCAGTGTAGACGGTCCTCAATTTCCTATTGACCCCGTGTGAGGGTTAAAAGCCGATTTGGGCTGGCCTTCTCTGGAGAGAGGTTTGTCACACCATAGGCTATTTTATGCCGGAGGAGTTCCCCACGTAGATCGGTTGTGATCCTTTCAATCCGGAAGACCTGGGCGAGGTATGGAAAATTAAGATAATCATTTGGTGCTATGCTGGTTTGGACCTTTGAGCAATAGTTGCCCATGCAGATATTCTAGCAGACTATGCGAAAAAACGTCAGAGCCTTTATGAGAATCTCATAAGTCGCGGCTCAACAGGGACTTTGACGTTGTTCTGGGGAGTAGACCCAGTGCTATTGTCCATTTCTTCTTGGGCCTTCCCAGCCTTCGCCGTCCACTCAGCGGCTCGGCACTCCCAATCCCCACCCCCAGCTTCAGGTGGGCCAGTGTGTCGATGCTGCAAGATTCGCTTTATGCTATGGCCTTCGAGGTTGCTCGGCCCCTGTGCCAGTCCTACCTCGAAGGAGAGGAGCGTTTTCCTTTGAGCCTTCTCCTTGCCGGTCACCCAAGCAAGAAGTCAAGGGTTGCTATGCGGCCATATGAGCAATAACCGCGACCGGACTTTCACCGGCAAGATTGTCAAGGTTACAGGCTGCACGAGCTAGAATGCCTGACAGATACTGGGAAACATCAACGGTCTCACGGATTTATACTTAGTGGCCAATTCCCGGGTCACGGCCTGCTTTTCGCGCAGAATGAGTGGCATATGCTGTTCACCCTTTCCTAACAGGTACTCAAGGGTTCTAGGCATACATCGCTCACTCCTTTCATGCACATTTTTGATATGAGGCAATGAAGCGGTTTCAAGCACATTTTTGATGAGGCAATTCGCGGAAAGCCTCGGGTATCCGTATACCTTCCATAGCCTGCGGCACTTTCACGCATCCGCATTGATCAAAGCCGGTGTCCCCATTAAAGTCATAAGCGAAAGGTTAGGCCATAGCTCAATATCCGTCACCATGGACATATACGGCCATCTGCTCCCGGGAATGCAAAAGGAGGCCGCGGAGGCATTTGAGGAACTGCTGTCAAAAAGTGGCTCGTGACCATTCTGTGACCGTCTCGAGTTCCAAACACAAAACGGCAGGTATTCCCAGTCCGGAAAGCCTTGCCGTTGTTATATTCTTGGAGCCGACGACCGGGATCGAACCGGTGACCTGCGCATTACGAGTGCGCCGCTCTGCCTGCTGAGCTACGTCGGCATTGTGATCGTGCGGGCCCATAAATATGGAGCGGATGACGGGATTCGAACCCGCGGCCCTCGGCTTGGGAAGCCGATGTTCTACCACTAAACTACATCCGCTCAAACGAGGAAACCCTTTTTTACTCAAATATATTCTACCTTGAAGTCAGGAATTTTGCAACCCCTTTTTTCCATGTAAGTCAACGATCTGACGGGAAATCAACCCGGCCTTTCGGGGTATATTACCATAATAGAGGTAAAGTTCTCGTGAGATCGGGGGTTATAGGATGGCTAAAGGCCAAAAGAGTTTTTCAGACTATGGGAATAGGTGCATCATTCCATCCATTTCGCGTTCTGTCACGGCATTCATTGTGTTCTTAATCTCATTGCTGGGTCTATCTTTGGGGACCTTCACATCATGGGAGATGGGGATTTTAAGAATAAATATCGGGTCGACCTGGAGCTCCGCATTTATATGCCGTGCACAGACCCCCCTGGGGAGTCGCGAGCTATCATATGGATCGCGGGGGGATGATGTGCTTGAGTTGCAATATCGCTTGAATTTGTTGGGTTTCTATATTAAGGTGCTTGATGGAATATATGGAAATGAAACCCTCAGGGCGGTATTGGAATTTCAGGCTGCGGCGAATCTATCAAGGACCGGAAAAGTGGATGCATCTACCGCCCAGGCCATACTATCAGGAAAGGTGAAGAAAGGCACGGGACTTCAAGAGGTTTCCCAAGATTATAGAACAGAGAAACCTCCAGCGCCAAAGCAGACTCCCAGACCGTCGGAGTCCAAAACGCCAACATCTAAAACTACGCCGCGCGAAAAGCAGGTCACAAAGAACCAAGCCGCTGGACCTAAAACCCTCAGTTCCGCGCCGGCAGCGAAGAGACAGGACATCGCGCACGTGGTGAAGAAGGGCGAGTGCCTGTCCATCCTGGGGGAAAGGTATAATGTGTCAGTAAAGGAGATAATGAAGCTAAATGGCTTACAAAATACAATAATATACATTGGCCAGAGACTTACAATACCTGCCGGGTCTGGTGTGGCCAAGGGAAAAGACGCTCATAAGAACATAGAATATTTAGTGAAAGATGGTGATTGCCTTTCTACCATCGCAGCTAGCTTTAAAATCACTATCTCCAATATCATCAGGGCAAACAATATAAAAGATCCAGATTTCATCAGGGCCGGTCAGACTCTTACAATTCCCCTGAGCTAGTTCTTGACGGGTCATGGTCGAATCTAGATGATGGGCCGGGCCTGAACCCGCGGGACCTTTGGCACCGATGGGGTGGCGACCAGTGAGATGACGGGCCTAACCTGAGCCTCCGGGACCTCTAGCGCTAGTGGATGGCGGCCAGTGACTGGGCTATGCTCAAAGCAGAGTAGGCATGGTATAATTTTATTGAAGGATCTTTTGGGATGTTATACATGATTGTAGATGGGGGGGAGCGGCCATGGAGGTCACCAATCGATATCTTAATTCCTTGTCCGAGGCGGACCTGGATTTTATCATACGCACAGTCGTCACAAAGCGGAGCGATTATGACGAAATCCGCGGAATCGTCAAGGGCAAGGGCGACCTCATCGACATCATGCTGGATGACGAAAGGCTATTCCGGGCAGTTATGGCCGATGATGACATCTTTCTAAAACTTTCACCATTTCTACTATTTATCATCTTGCTAAGGAAAGTGTACCGGGATCTCAAGGAGACGACCTTTACGATAGAACCCGTTGGCAAGAAGGAACGTCTTCCAGTCTTTGATGCGCCACAAGTGGTAGAGTTGCTAGGTGATAAGGATATCTGCACCTATCTGGCCGATATGCTGAGCTCATTTACGAAGGTAGGCACGACAACTCTATATTTCAAGAACGGTCCGACTCTTTCGAAGCGGGTTTTCAATGATACAGATCTCGAGGATGTTGTTGACCTTTCAAATATACTGCCAGAGGATTCGCGATTCAGCCTGTATAAGAGAGCCGCAGATATCTGTTTATTTCTGACTGGCGTCTTTCCCGACTATATATTCTCCAAGGAAGAGGAAGGGAATGGACTCCCAAAGAATAAAGAGCCTGGAAACGGTCAAGGCGGCCTCGAAGCTTATGAAAAGCAAGGACAGATGTTCTATCGGCAGGCGGCCTTGCATAAGGTGGCCAAAGCCGTTGGGCTGGACCGTGTCTTGCTGACTCTGTCGGAGAAATTCATTCTTGCGCGAAAGCCTCTCACCATAATTGCGGATAGATATATGGGGGCAAAAAGGGATCAATGGTTCAACCAGTGGGCCCAGTCACCGACAAGTCCGGGGTTTGGCGCCTGATAAATGCTCTGCTGCGGATTACATCCGCTCAAAGGCAAGAGAAGCCGGAGTACGATTAAAGCCTGGGCGATGAAAAGAAAAAACAGGAATTGACTACAAATCCCACAATGATTATTAAATTCGGTCTCTTAAGTAGCCTGCCACTTAGCGGGTAATCCGAACCGGTGGGATTGTAGTGGTAGTTTAGATCTTGCGATACCCTCTTGGGGCCTCAAGCCCTTGATATTGTTGGTGGGCGAAACAGGACTTGAACCTGTGACCTCCTAGATGTGAACCAGGCGCTCTGCCAGCTGAGCTATTCGCCCACGACTTCCGTGACGATTTTATTTTACCTTATATGCTCCAAAGCGTCAAGCGCCGTTTTGAAATTGCGGGCGCCATCCAATATACTTAAAATTGCCTCGAGGCTGGTTGTTGAACCGGTGCTTGCTGGCATAGAGACCTCAACCTCCGTCGAGGGAAGTTCGAGGTCTCTATATTTGTCCATCAAGACCCCGGTTTCCTGCCCCATGATGGATAGGCGGGCAGGACCTCTCGCAGGAAACCTCTTCAGGGTGTCTTTTGGCAACGAAAAGAAGGGCCATGAATATTTGATGCAGCGGTGGTCAAGATATAGGTGTAGTGGCTAATAATCAGCTTTTGGGGGTGAAAACTAAGTGGGCGATTGGGTCCGTCACCTTGTTAGGTTTGTGGTTTCAGCTTTGGTTCTTATGTTTGTAGGGCTTATCGTGCCAGGCTTTAGTACGTTGAGTTTCCTTAACGCCCTGATTGCAGCGGCTGTCATCACGATAGTCGGCTATGTGATCGAGGCGGTGATTGGCAGGAATGTTTCGCCCTACGGGAGAGGAATCGTGGGATTCCTGGTTTCTGCGGCCGTGATCTATGCTGCTCAATTCGTGGTGCCCACGATGCGCGTGACGGTCTTAGGCGCTTTGATAGCGGCGTTCGTCATCGGGTTGATCGATATGTTCATTCCTACCACACTTCGCTGACTAGGTTTCATGGATTCACTCCATGAAGATGAGCGCGCTGCATTCCCCATTTCTGGATGGGAATGAGGTGCAGTGATTCTACAACTAAAAGGCCACTCTAACAAGAGAGGGGAACGTCCCCTCTCTGTTCCTTTCCTCGGGTTCCAAAGGCAGGATTGGACGAATAGGATGAAGAAATGAAATAGAAATTATTGATACAGCATCGTAGATGGGCCTGTCCGGGCTTGGCACTATATTATGGCATTTATAATCTGCCTGAGGCACCATATACGGGTTATCTGGAATCTAAGGGGGGTGGACACATTGGCGCAAGGGCGAGATTTCATCTTTTCGAACCTGCTGCCAGCGGATAAGCTCTGGGACATCGCGTTTGCGATCAGTAGAGGGGCTGCTTCAATAGGAATTACGGTTATTGTGGCCGCCTTGCTCATGAAATTCAGCAGCGTGTTGATTGACCGGGCATTGACCCAGGCGGAAAAAAATAAGACGGGCTATATAGATGGACGAAAGATAAAGACCCTCGCCCCGCTGCTCAAGAGCGTCATCCGATATACCATCTATTTATTTGCCGGGCTCTCAATCCTGAGCAAGTTGGGGGTCGATACTAGAAGTCTCCTGGCAGGCGCCGGGATCGCCGGGCTTGCCCTGGGCTTTGGAGCACAGAGCCTGGTGAAGGATGTAATCAATGGCTTTTTCATCCTTTTCGAGGATCAATTCGCGGTCGGGGATTATGTAGGCATCAATAATGTGTCAGGAATCGTCGAAGATGTGGGGCTCAGGGTGACGCGCATTCGGGATTTCGGCGGTCAACTCCATATCGTCCCTAACAGCCAGATTTCGCAGGTCACCAATTATATGGGATCCGCCATGAGGGTGCTTTTTGAGGTTGGCGTTTCTTATGATACCGATATCGATCGCGCCCTGGAACTGCTGGCGCAGGACTTCGAGAAGGCAAAGACCGAGATCCCGGGCATAGTAGATGGACCGACGGCTCTGGGTGTCAGCGATCTTGCCGATTCATCCATCAAGATCATGGTGATAGCAAAGACACAGCCTATGGAGCAATGGCGGGTTGAGCGGGCTTTGAAGAAGCGTATCAAAGATCTATTCGACCAGGAAGGGATAAGAATACCGTATCCACATATGAATGTGATTTTGGAGGGCAAGGATGGCCAAATTCCACATTGGTGATATAGTGAGAATGAGAAAACAGCATCCCTGCGGCAGCTTTCTCTGGGAAGTCCTGAGGGTTGGCGCAGATTTCAGGATCAGGTGCAGGGGGTGCCAGAGGGTTGTTATGCTCCCTCGGGCCAAGTTCGAGAAAAGCGTAAAGGGGATAGTATCATCGGCTTTCGACCAGTCTATTGATCTAACCCAAGGATAGGGGCGCCCGCCTCGGGGGATTATCATCCCTCTGATGGCGCCGCCGAAGCAGCATGGGAGTCTGTCTACGAAGAAATAGATAGATGGCCAGTGAGGAAGATCATGCCTCCTATGCCTTAACCTTCTTCCCTTTGACTTTATGCGCCCTATGCGAGATCACGCAGAATATAATTGTGTTTGCGGGACGTGAATGTTATAATATTTAAGATCCCTGCTCCGCGCACGTCGCGGGGCCGTAAGTCCGAGGGGAGGTGAGCAGGGTGCGGGATTATGAGGTAATGTTTGTAATCCGGCCCGACCTGGATGAGGCTGCTATAGAGGCCACCATCGCCAAGTTTGAGGAGCTTATCAAAAACGGCGGTGGAGAAATCGAAAAGCTGGACAGGTGGGGCAAGAGGCGTCTCGCCTACGAGATCAATCATAGCACTGAGGGATTCTATGTAGTGATTGATTTCAAGGCTACGACTGAGACTGCGCATGAGGTCGATAGGGTGCTCAGGATTACCGACGAAGTGATCCGCCATCTTGTTACGCGAAGAGAGAAGTAGTCGCCCTGGGGTGGTGTTATTCATGAATCGAGTAGTGCTTGTTGGCCGGCTTGTTCGTGATCCGATATTGCGCTATACCCAGCCGGGAGTGCCTGTGGCGACGTTTACGATAGCCGTGAACAGGTCTTTCACGAACCAGCAAGGGGAGCGGGAAGCAGATTTTATAGATATCGTTGTATGGAGAAATCAGGCTGAAACCTGTTCCCACTATCTTACGAAGGGACGACTCGTAGGTATCGATGGCCGCCTGCAGATTCGTTCCTATGAAACTGCCGATGGCCAGAAGAGGCGGGCTGCGGAGGTCGTTGCGGATCGCGTGGAATTCCTGGATAGGGGTGGCCGGGAGGGCCAGGGGTATTCTGAAGATGAGATCGGGCAGTCTCCCGGAGATTTTGATGCCCCGGATGATGCACCTTCTATGTGATTGATCTAGTTTTTGAGATACTGCCTTTTATCAGGAGGGATTTAGGTGAGACGCGAGAAGGGGAAAAAAGGCAAGAAGCGCGTATGCAGCTTCTGCGTTGATAAGGTAGAATTCATTGATTACAAGGATGCCTCTAAATTACGTAAGTATATTACAGACAGGGGCAAGATCCTGCCAAAGAGGATCTCGGGAAATTGCGCCCGTCATCAGCGGGCATTGACTACTGCCATAAAGAGGGCAAGGCAGATGGCCCTTTTGCCATATACCGTGGAATGAGTGGCAGGGGCTTCCATAACAAGGGTGAAAGAGGGGGGCCCGGGTGCTCCCCTTTTAATCGTTGCGGGGAGGGAGATCCGGATGCTTGACGAACACTTCAATATGAGCACGCAGGTCGCTCGTGGGGTGGATATCGCGCGGGAGGTGAAGGCCATCGAGTGGCTCAAAACAGAGCTTCTCGGGAGCCTGGCATCCCTATATCAGGCAATGGCTCGCGACAGCGAGGACCTTGCCTCTGAATCTCTTTCCAATTTGATCATCGGGACTTACCTTCTTGCCAGCCGCCTTGGGATAAGCTTCGCCGCCCTTGATGCCAAGGTCGAGAGCAAGATTATGGCTAATATAGAGAAGGAACATGAGTTGGAGAAATGGTACGGAGATTTCAGCGCTCTTCAAAAGTATATGAAGGAGAGGAAGAGGTGAGGCAATAGTAATGCAGGATCGCACATCCACGAAGGCGATGGTAGAAGGAGCACTCTTGGTCTCCATAACGATCCTCCTGTGTGTTCTAGACACCTATATTCCTTTCCTGGCGCTGGTGTACCCGATCCCTATAGTCGTGCTGGTGACAAGACATGGTTTGCGTTCCGGCGTTCTGGCCACCCTCATCGCAGTCCTAGGGACCAGCGTAATCACTGGTCCTATTCAGGGCGTGACTGTTTTGGCAAAGGTGGGAATAGCGGGGGTATCTTTGGGCGAATGCCTGCGCCGCAAATTGGCGCCTGCACTGACGATAGGGATCACGAGTATAGCAGTAGCTCTTTCCGTAGCGCTTCTTTTCGGCATCTCAGCCGCAGCTTTTGGATTTTCCCTGGCACAATTGGAAAGAGAATTTACTACGAGTATACAGAGCGCTATATCATTGTATCGAAATCTGGGCATGCCTGAGAAGGAACTAGCGACCGCCAAGCAAAGCCTTGAGCAGATGCTTGCAATTGCCAAGATTTCCTTTCCCGCGATCGTGCTCCTGGCTGTTATAATGTTGAGTGTGATAAATTATCTACTGGCGACATTTGTATTGCGAAGGCTTCGCTATGAGATCCCCACATTGCCAAAATTCCAGACCTGGCATCTTGCATGGTACTGGGGATGGGGGTATATTCTTGGTGGTGTCTTGACTGTTCTGGGACAATATTATCATCAGGATATCATCTTCAGGACGGGTTTTAATCTCATGGCGGTGTTTTCATATATTTTCCTGATCCAGGGACTTTCCATCGCCTGGTTTTTCATGGATAGATATAAGGTAAGCATCCCAGTTCGATATTTGCTGGTATTCTTCCTGGCCTTTACAAGATTGTTTTCGCAGGTTCTGGTATGGGCAGGGCTTCTCGACGGCTGGTTTGATTTCAGGAAGATCAGGGCCAGAGCTGCTTGATTCTCATGCTTAATTCGGGGGGCGTTGGGGATGAAGGTTATTCTCAAGCAAGATGTAAAGAACCTCGGTAAGCAAGGTACTCTTGTGAACGTCGCTGAGGGGTACGCCCGCAATTATCTCATACCGAGGGGGATGGCGGAAGAGGCCTCGGACTCCAATTTAAAGGCGCTGGCTGACAAGAAGAGGACTGAGGATGAAAAGGCGAGGCGGGAACTGGCATCAGCGCAGAAGCTCAAGAGTCGTCTTTCTGAAGCCAGTATCAGGATTTACGCGCGGGCTGGTGAAGGTGGCAAATTATTCGGATCTATCACGTCCAAGGATATATCTGATGCTATAATGTCGACTGTGAAGGTGGAGGTTGATAAAAAGAAGATAGAACTGGCGGAACCAATAAAGTCGGTGGGAGCGTACACAGTGCCTGTAAGACTACATCCCCAGGTTGTCGCGAACCTTCGCGTCGAGATTGTGGCAGAGGCATAGGGTGACGCAAAAACCGGGGCGCAGGCGGTGTCATCGCGGTGGGGGGAGAGACTCATGGTAATCAGCGCTTTTATCAGAAAATTGGCGGCTACAGCGAGCCCTGGACTTGTCAGAAAATTATCATCAGATGAACAGGTGAAAAGGCAGGCGGCTGCTCTATTCGGATTATTATCTAGTATCTATGGGGCAGATAAGCTTATACTCAGGGCGAGCAAGCTGGACGCTTTAAGCCTCATGCGTTCCCATGCTTTAGAGGAACGGGTGCTGGCTTTGCAGAGGCTCATCAATGAGGATCCCACCATTGAGACGGTGCCGCGTCCTGAGGATATCCCGGCTGTGCTGGAAGAATTGGAGGATCAGATTGCGGACCTTGTTGCCCGTAAGGCGGTAGAAGACAGGATCGAGAAACAGATAGCTGAGAAAATGCAGAAACGGCATGAGGAATATGTGCGTGAAATAAAGATGCAGCTCATCAAAGAGCAGACCGGACCTGATAACGCGCAGACTTTGAAAAAATATGCCCAGCTTGAGAAGTTGGAGCAGAGGCGGCTTACGCGCTCGGTGCTCGAGATCTTAAGGCCGTCGTCTCTTAAAGAAGTCATAGGACAGGAGCGGGCCATAAAAGCGCTATTGACCAAGATTGCGACTCCTTTCCCACAGCACGTGATACTCTATGGGCCTCCGGGAGTAGGGAAGACTACCGCGGCCAGGCTTGTGCTGGAGGAAGCGAAGAAGAGCAAGTTTACTCCATTTGATAAAAAGGCAAAGTTCGTCGAGGTAGATGGGACGACCTTGCGATGGGATCCTAGAGAGGTCACAAATCCTCTCCTCGGATCGGTACATGATCCCATCTATCAGGGGGCCAGGAAGGATTTTGCAGAAAGTGGTGTGCCTGAGCCCAAGCTCGGCCTCGTCACCGAGGCCCACGGAGGAGTCCTATTCATCGATGAGATAGGTGAGCTCGAACCGCTTTTGCTCAATAAATTACTCAAGGTTCTTGAAGATAAGAGGGTTATATTTGATTCATCCTATTATGATCCCGATGATCCGCATGTGCCCAAATACATCAAGAAGCTATTTGAAGAAGGTGCCCCTGCCGATTTTGTATTGATCGGCGCGACGACCCGCGATCCCGAGGAGATAAGCCCTGCTCTACGTTCCCGCGCGGCCGAGGTATTCTTCGAGCCTCTCACGTCCGCGACGATACAGCAGATTGTTAGGAATGCGGCTAGAAAGTTGAAAGTGAACCTGGAAGAGGGGCTTTTGGAGCTTATAAGTGACTATGCCACGGATGGGAGGAAGGCCGTCAATATCTTGGCTGACGCTTACGGGGTAGCTCTTCACAGGGCTCGGAAGGGAAAAGGCGCGGACAATTCTGATAGCCCCCTACTCATTACATGTCAGGATGTCCGTGAGGTGATACAGACATCCCGTCTCATTCCAAGCGTCCTTACGAAGGCCAGCGACACAAGTGAGGTCGGCAGGGTGTTAGGCCTTGGAGTGCGTGAATATCTTGGATCTATCATAGAAATAGAGGCTATCGCTTTCGATGCAAAGGATAACGGGAAAGGAAGCATCAGATTCAATGAAACCGCAGGAAGCATGGCCAGGGATTCTGTATTCAACGCCGCCTCCGTTTTCAGGCGTCTCACCGGCCAAGATCTCTCTGACTGGGATGTGCACGTGAATGTAGTGGGCGGCGGTCTGATTGATGGCCCATCGGCAGGCGCCGCCGTGCTTACTGCTATCTATAGCGCGGTCAAGCGAATTCCGGTCAGACAGAATGTAGCCATTACAGGGGAACTCTCGATACAGGGCAAGATAAAGCCAGTCGGAGGGATTTTCGAAAAGATCTATGCGGCACGCCAGGCTGGCATGAGGACCGTGATAATTCCTGCCGAAAATGCAAAGGATGTGCCGCCGGAGCTAACGGGAATCAAGGTGATCCTTGCCCGGGACATCAATGATATCCTAGATGAGATGCTTGTTCCTCTGGAGGTGGAAAATGAAACTATAAAGCGGTTACTTGAAGGTGAGCCCAGGCGCCGGTTGAAGGGTGAAGCCGGTATAAGACGGGCTGGAAAAGAGGATATTATTCAGGAAAGAAATAGCGCAAGTGGTGCTTAAGTGGTGCTTGATGCAAGAATTATCTGTGAGGTGAATGGCCTTGGCGTCCACGAGCGCTGTATTTGATCGGATGCCTCCGCAGAACATAGAGGCAGAGCAGTCAACATTGGGTTCTATGCTGCTTGATAAGGACGCGATCGCCACAGCATTTGAAATACTATTGCCTGAGGACTTCTACAAGGAGGCCCACAGGTTGATATATGAGGCGATCCTGTCTCTCTATGACAAAGGTCAGCCTGTAGACGTGGTCACTGTCACCGAGCAGCTTCGCAGACAAAATGCCCTCGAGAAGGTCGGGGGCGCCTCGTACATAACAACTCTTGTAAATTTCGTTCCTACAGCGGCTAACGTCGGATATTACGCACGGATTGTAAAAGATAAATCGATTTTGCGCTCCCTGGTGACTGCAGGAACTGAAATCGCTGCCATTGGTTATGAGGCCCAGGAAGATGTTGAATCGGCGCTAGACATGGCTGAGCAGCTGATCTTCAGAATAGCTCAGAAGAGGGGCAGCGAAGGCGTCGTCGACATCAAGTCCGTGCTCATAGAGAGTTTCGAGCGGATTGAATATCTCTATGCACATAAGGGCGGGGTCACCGGAGTGCCATCGGGCTTTATGGACCTGGATCAGCTGACCTCGGGTTTTCAGCCATCTGATGTGATAATAGTCGCTGCACGCCCAAGCATGGGCAAGACTACATTTGCTTTGAACATTGCAGAGCATGTGGCTGTTCGCGAGAAAATACCCGTCCTTGTCTTCAGCCTCGAGATGTCACGTGAACAGGTAGCCCAGAAGATGCTCTGTTCTGCCGCCGGGGTTGACAATCAGAGGCTCCGGACTGGATTCTTGAAAGATTCTGATTGGTCCAAGCTCTCGAATGCGCTTGGTGTCCTGAGTGAAGCGCCAATATTCATAGATGATACTCCTGGCATATCTGTCATGGAACTCCGTGCAAAAGCCAGGAGGACCAAGGCCCAATATGGTCTCGGCCTTGTGATCGTTGACTACCTCCAGTTGCTGCACGCCAGAAATCGGTCTGAAAGCCGGCAGCAGGAGGTTTCCGAAATATCTCGCGCCTTAAAGTCTCTGGCAAAGGAACTCAATGTTCCGGTCATTGCCCTATCCCAACTCAGTCGGGCTGCTGAGCAAAATCCCAAGGCCGTCCCGCGGCTTGCTAACCTGCGTGAGTCAGGCAGCCTTGAGCAGGATAGCGACGTTGTGATCTTCCTTTATCGGGAGGACTACTATGAGCAAGAAACAGAGAACAAGGACATAACCGAAGTCATCATCGCAAAGCAGAGAAACGGTCCAACAGGTTCGATCAAGCTATTATTCCAGAAAGAATTCTCCCGCTTTGCCAATATAGAATTGAAGAGGAGCGCGGGATAAATCTGTTCTCCCGCCCGGGGGAGATTCCCGGGCCGAGGTCTCCCTATATTGTGGTCCATTCCCGGGGGTGGATAAATCAATCCCGAAAGGAGCGAAAGCCTGGTCACGGGGGGCCGGCCTGCAGAATTAAGGGATGTTAGTTTTGAGCTTTCATGGACCAGGCGTCTGATTTGGCGACAGTAGGTATAGTAGGCACTCAGTGGGGCGATGAAGGAAAAGGTAAGATAACAGATCTCCTTGCATCCAGGGCGAATGTGGTCGTCCGATATCAAGGAGGGAACAATGCGGGTCATACTGTGAAGGTTGGGGAGGAGCTTTTCAAGCTCCACCTGATACCATCGGGGATTCTATATAAGGGCAAGCTTGCGGTTATAGGAAATGGGGTAGTAGTGGATCCGGCGGTCTTGCTGCAGGAGATGGATGCATTAGCATCAAAGGGCATCGATGTATCGGGAATCCGGATCTCAGACAAAGCTCATGTGATCATGCCCTATCATCGTGCGCTTGATCAACTGGAAGAGCAGGCGCGCGGCGCAAAAAAGATTGGGACCGCTTCCCGGGGCATTGGACCAGTATACACTGATAAAATAGCCCGGCGAGGGATCCGGATCGCGGACATGGTGGATCCAGAGGTCTTCTCCGAGCGCCTGGAATTGGTATTGCCTCATAAGAATATGGAGATAGAAAGACTCTATGGAGGCACGCCGTTTTCAAAGGATGAGATCATGGAGGAATATCTAGCTTACGCCGAGAGGATAAGGCCATTTGTGGTGGATTGCTCATCCCTCGTCAATGATGCTATCGATAGAGGCCAGGATGTTCTTTTTGAAGGAGCGCAGGGCACGCTTCTTGACGTTGATCATGGTACATATCCGTATGTGACGAGTTCATGGCCGACAGCAGGAGGCATGGCCGCCGGAGCAGGGATTGGCCCTACTCGGATCGACCGGGTTATAGGAGTTGCCAAGGCGTACACCACCAGGGTCGGAGAGGGCCCGTTCCCCACAGAGATCGATGGGCCGCTGCAGCAGGAACTCCGCGAAAAGGGCATGGAATATGGCACTACAACAGGCAGGGCCCGCAGATGCGGATGGTTTGACGCGGCGCTCGTGAGGTATTCTGTCAGGGTCAACGGGCTGTGGGGATTGGCCATTATGCACCTTGATACACTGGCGGGATTGCCGTCTGTCAAAATTTGTACAGGGTATAAGCTCGACGGGAAGATACTGTCGACTCCTCCAAGCACTATCAAGGCCTTTGAGAATTGTGCGCCCGTGTATGAGGAATTTGAGGGGTGGCCAGAGGGATCCTGTAAGGTGAGACACTATGAGGATCTTCCCCAGGCTGCTAAGGTATATCTATCGCGTATATCCGAGCTTACAGGCGCGCCGATTGTTATCGTGTCCATCGGCAGAGAACGAGGAGAGACACTGGTATTGAAGGATCCATTCGACTAGACTGAGGCGGGCATCATGACGCAATGGCCATCTAGCAGGCAGTGTTCATCTAGCCATTCAGGTTGATGCGCTTGAGCAATTCAACCGTTTCATTAGAGGGTTCGGTCTGAAGCTCGCGCCTGAGACGGGCCCTTTTGACCTTTCCGCGCGATCAAGGTTGCGTTCATTCTATCTTTTTGCTAGATTTGGAATAGAGGCATCCGCGTAAATGGGTAGAATGTAAGTATCAGGGCCGTAGCGCACGACAATGTGGGGGTAAAGTCGGGATGAGGGACATCGAGGTATTACGGAGTGCCTGGCGGGAGCGCGCTCGCAAGCAGGAGCGGGAAGCTGCCGCGCGGCGACAACAAGCATTGGCAAAGGCCGCACATGCTGCCGCCCTGCTGCGTGAGAAATATGGAGCAGAAAGGGTCTACCTATATGGGTCCCTTGTTTGGAGCTCGCATTTTACGGCGCATTCTGATATCGACCTGCTCGTGGAAGGACTTCAGTCCCGTTTTGTCAAGGAATATTGGAAGTTGCTCGCCGAAATAGAAGAGATTACGGCACCATTCCCTCCGAGCGTGATTTTAGCGGAGGACGCAATCCCAGACCTTCTTAAAAGAGTTAGAGAGAAAGGGGTTGAACTCCCTTGACCAAGGATGAGTTCGAAATTCTTGAAAGCAGGATCCATGATGAACTTGCGAACATCGCTCACTTGAGAGAAGAACTTGAGGCAAGGGGCTTTCTGGAGCGTGCCGGTGTTTCATCCGATCGGTCAATGCCGGGATTCGACAAGGCCGATTCTTTTATGCTGAGGGCAGTGGGGTCTGTCCTTCACGATTTCTATATGGCCGCGGAGAATATCTTCAAGATGATCGCTCGCGATATAGACAGATCAATTCCTGCAGACCCTGAATGGCACTTTTCCCTTCTAAAACAAATGTCACTTGATCTTCCAACGCATAGGCCACCTGTGCTCCGCAAAGATACCATGGAAAAGCTCAACGAATTCCGTTCATTTAGGCATGTTTTCCGGAATGTCTATGGCTTCGTTCTATCTGCAGACCGTCTGCGCTTGCTTCTTTGCAAGTTTCCTGCAGCGACGGAAGCTTTGGCTGAAGATCTTTCCACATTTCTCAAGGCTATGCGCCAGGCTATCAAATAGGCTCTCAGGATATCTGGTCCCTCCCTATGGAATGGCTAAGGCAGGATCCTTGCTTATTTCCCGCCTTGTTTTTTCCCTGTCCCCAGCCTTTTTATTGCTGCTACGGCCGATATGAGCCCGGGGATGATCACCTGGAAGGGCATGGCATAAGGTCTGTGGCCCCTCCAAATCAAATATCATCATATGTTGTGGGTCTCTTTGATCCGATAGCGCGAATCGTACTGGGGCCGGAGCAATGAGCGCAGAATATCTCCTAAAGCCATCTCCTTGGGCGACCTTTTCCAGTTCTCTCAGCCTCTCTGGCCTTTAATACTTCCTCAGAGAGCTGCTCCCATATGCAATTGAAAAGCTCAAGAAATTCTGGCTGGCTTTTGAGTTTTGTCACCTTCCTCGGCCGCGGAAGATTCACATCGATGACTGCCTTGACGGTCCCTGGTCTTGCTGTCATGACGAGTACACGATCGCCTAGGATCAATGCCTCGTCGATGCTGTGAGTGATGAATATGGCAGTCTTTCGCGAGCCTTCCCAGATCCGCAATAATTCCTGCTGCAATAGAACGCGATTCTGCTCGTCAAGGGCCCCAAAGGGTTCGTCTAGCAGGAGGATCTCAGGGTTATTGGCAAAGGCTCTCGCCACGCTGGTCCGCTGCTTCATTCCCCCTGAAAGCTGGTGAGGATAAGCGCCGGCGAATTTCCCAAGACCTATCATTTGAATATAGTAATCAGCCACGCGGCGCCGCGTCTCCCTGGGAACCCCTCTCACCCTCAAGCCATATTCCACATTCTGCCTCACAGTGAGCCATGGGAAAACAGATTGCTCCTGGAAAACCACAGAAGTCAGAGGACCGGGACCAGCTAAGTCAAGAATGCTCTCTAAGCCTTGGTTATCATCTATCTCACTATGAGCCTGGGGGTAAGATTGGTTGCCGGACTGAAGGCCAGCTGAATTCTCTCGCGATCGGGTTCGAGATGCTACAATGTAGACTTTCCCAGATGTCTGACGCTCAAGTCCGGCGAGGATGCGAAGCAGTGTCGTCTTGCCGCATCCGCTAGGCCCGACAATGCATATGAATTCCCCTTCCCGAACTGTAAAAGAGACCTGCCTTAGCGCTTCCACCTCGCCAGAACGGGTCTTGAAAACCTTGGATACATCCCGCACGACTATTTTAGTGCCAGCTGGAAGGTGGATCGTCTCAGACAAGGGGCGGACACCGGAGGTTGGATTGCTTTTTCCCATAATTATCTCCCTTTCCAAGGGATGATGACCCTCTCAAGTAAGTCTAGGAGGTTAGAGAAAATATACCCAAGAAGTGATATGTTTATGAGGCCTACGAACATTCTTTCAATATCGAACATGTCGTAGGCCCGCCAGATCATATACCCAACGCCTGCCTTGGCGGCGGACAATTCTGCCGCCACAATCAACAAAAGGGCCGTGCCCATCCCGAGTTTGAGACCGGCGAAAATCATGGGCAGCGCACCAGGCAGCGCCACTGTGAGATAGAAGTCTCTCTTACTGGCCCCAAAGCTTTTTGCCACATCGAGGTAGATCTTATCTATATTGAGCACCCCGGTCATGGTATTTATCAAGACAAGGTAAAAGACGCCTACTGCAATAGTAACAACTTTGGATGTCTCGCCAAGGCCGAAGACCAGTAGTATCAGCGGCATTATAGCGAGTTTGGGTATAGGGAAAGTAGCTGCCACCATTGGACCTAGCGCTGCCCGTATAGGCGGGAAAAGACCCATGAGAAGCCCGAGAATTACGCCAGCCAGACTTCCGATCAAAAAGCCGAGCACTATCCTCTCTGCGCTTACCAGGATGTGCATGGATAATTCGCCTGATGCCGCAATCGGGATGAATGATCTCAAGATGAGCGACGGGGCGGAGAAGAGTCTTACGTCGACCCACTTGAGCCTGGCCATGATCTCCCAGATTAATAGGATCAGGGCAGGTGAGGCGAAATAGAGCACCCTCACCATGATGCCATTCGCCCCGAAGATACGCGACATTAAGGTCGGAGCAGGCTCTTCATCAAGGATCAGGATATCCGCGTCTGAATCGATCAGCCTTTGGTCATCTAGACGTCCTGTCTTCTCTTGTTTGGGCGCTTTCAATGCTTGTTCAGCAGTATAGATTTCTCGGGCTCCCATGGTTTATCCCCCTCAGCTACTTATACTCACCCAGCACACTTACTGCGAAATCACAATACTGGTTATCTACGACATCTTCGGCTTTGAGTTCCCCCTTCAGGAGTCCATGAGCCTTATACCAATCAAGATCCATCTGGACTCCTTTCATCCTTACATATCCATTTGGATTCAAGCCTACAGGGAACATCTTTTCATAGACTTTAGGGTCTCTTACAGTCGATGTCTCAGCAAGGATCTTGACGATCTCATCCTTTCCCTTGTTTTTGAAAAATGCGTCGTTATAGTCACGGAGGGCTTTCAAATAGGCCACCATGAAACGCTTTGCCACTTCAGGTTTCGACGCCATACTTGGGCCAAAGACGAGAATTGCTGTCTGAGCATGCGGGTCGTATTCTGACGGATCTTTCCAACGGTCGATTATGCCTTTTTCAGCCCCTTGCGCTACAAATGGTTCGATGACCATCCCTGCATCGATACTTCCATTGCTCAGGGCGGCGAGGATATCCGGGAATGAGCGTATGATTTGAAGGTCTACATCTTTAGTGGTCAAACCGCCTGAATTGAGGCAGCGGTCTAAGGCAATCTCGTCCAGGGAAGCTGTGCCTACGATTGCCACTTTTCTGCCGCGAAGATCTTTGGCATCTTTGATCTTTCCGGCAAGGTCTTTCCGGATGACCAGGCGATAGTAGCCAAGGCCAGGGACATTCGTGCCCTTATCTGCCACGATCTTTATGGGGATTCCCCTTAAAATCGCGTTGAACAGCCCGGCCGCTGTTACAGTGCACCCCACATCAAGCTGACCGGACCCGAGGAGGTTGATCATATCCTGGCCTGTGTTGAATTGGATCTCTTCCAGCCGAATTCCAAGCTCTTTGTAATACCCTTTGTAACTCCCGATCAGAAGGCCACAATCTGAAGGCGCTCTTTTCATCCCTACAGTGACAACCACTTCAGGGCGAAGTGGAGCGAGCTTGCCATCAGATGCCATAAGGTCTGAGGACCCAATAGAAAGCAGCGAAGCCAACATTACAATGCAGGACGCGAGACGCATCAACAATGCGCGTCTCTTTATCGTGAACATTTTCCTATTCCTCCTTTGATTTGAAATGTCCACTAGTTGACGAAGGTTGAGAAAAGGATTTGAGCGTTTCAGATCATCTCCGCCACCTCCTTTCCGCTTGATAGGGCCATAAAGGCTTTTATGCTTCAAGGGAGATAGAGAGCCTGGGGCCATCTACCCGTGCAAGGATCCGGAAGTCTTTGCGCCAGCACAGCCATACCTAAAAGGGACACATTGCATTATATGAATCCTGGAATTTGGAGGTGATATAGAGGAGACAGGGCTTGTGCGTCGAAGCACAGAATAAATACATCGAATAATAAAGGAGGCGGCCCACAGAACGCGGATCATGCCAAGTTTCCGTGCGGGGCAGGAAATCAATGCAGCGGGACTTAGATAAAAGATCGGTTTGTAAAATGTGTGAGGCAATATCATCCACCCTGGATCTAGATGAGGCTTTGGACGCGATTGTAAAGACTACTGTCAATTTGTTGGGACTCAAGGCGGGTTCCATTAGGCTTTTAGATCCCGGCGGGCGGTTTCTCGAGATTTCCGCCGCTTCTGGCCTGAGTGATGAATACCTTTCCAAAGGCCCCGTGCGGGTAGAAAGAAGTCCCATTGATCAGGAAGCTCTTCAAGGGAAGATCGTCTATGTTCCTGATATTACCGTCGAGCCCAGGGTTCAATACCCCGAGGAAATGGCACGAGAAGGCATCAAGTCGGTGATTTGCGTCCCTCTATCACTCAAGGATCACTTTCTTGGAGTCTTGAGAGGGTACACAGGAGAGATTCGCCATTTCAGCGACGATGAGATTGAGATTCTCCTGGTTCTTGCAAATCAAGGAGCTATCGCTATCCGCAACTCCCGGCTTTCCCATAGAATTAGGATCATTTCCTCTCTTGCCTTTGAAATGGCATCATCGCGTGAGCATTCGGAGATCCTCAATTTGATAGTTCAGGCTGTTTCTGATGGTCTTGGGGTAAAGGCATCTTCCCTGAGACTTCTTGACCGTTTTGGCGAACGATTGACTGTGAGTGCGGCCTATGGCCTTTCCGATGAGTATCTTCAGAAGGGTCCAGTTGATCTGGAAAAGAGTCTTCTCGATTATGATGTTGTGACCCGACGGAGGCCTGTAATTGTCAGAGATGCCACCGCTGATGAGCGTTTCCATTACAGGGACGAGGCAGAGCATGAAGGCATCCGCGCAGTCTTGTGTGTGCCGCTCATCATCCATGACCGGGTAATCGGCGTGCTCCGGGCTTATGACAGAATGGCGAGAGATTTTGCCCCTGATGAGATTGATTTTCTCTCTTCCCTCGCGAATCTCGTGGCTGTAGCGATAGAAAATGCCAGGCTATCCAGGATGGCAAGGGAGAGGTATCATACTCTGAGCTGAGATGGCGTGGGCGCCTCTTGTAATTTCATCCTATTGAATTTGCCTCCATCTTATTGAACTGGTTATCGAATTGGGTGCCCCCTTATCGAATCGGGCAGGCGGGGATGGTTACCGTCGGGTATTGGTATCTGTAGAGTGGGTGGAGGTCGGCATAGTTGAAAAAGGTCATGGCTCTCATCATACTATTAATCGCTGGAGTGTTCTTGCTGACTGGTTGCAGTATTTCGAGTCTTGTTTCGCAGGCGCTTCATGGGCCGGATTATGGCTCTGATGCCCCTTGCACTGTCACCCTCAGTCATTCGTCTAGGAAAGGACCTGGCGCCAAATCTGCGCCATTGCCCAAACCTGGTCCCGATCCTAAGCCTGCATTGCCGACCGTATCTCAGGCCCAGGCTCAGATTCAAACTCAAACTCAACCCCAAACCCAGACTCAGACCCGGGCTCAAATCCAACCCCAAACCCATTTCGATGAAGCAACTTCCTGGAAGCAGTCTGTTGATTCGTCCATTGCTACATCTGATGTACCTCGAATAACTGTTTCACCAGATCAGGTCAAGGCACTATATGCGACCGGGTGGGTTGCCGGCATGCCAGGTCGTCTCAATGATCTCATCGAACTTATCAAGTCGACGGAACTCAATGCCATAGTGATCGACCTCAAAGATGACACAGGGCTCCTGACTTATGCCTCAAATGTGGCACTAGCAAGGAAGATCGGCGCATCATATAAGAAGGTCAAGGATATCCGCGCTCTTGTAAACATCTGCCGTAAGGAGAATATCTACCCCATCGCCAGGATAGTCGTCTTCAAGGACCCTGTTCTAGCCAAAAGGCGCCCCGATCTTGCCATAAAGGATGCTGGCGGCAGGATATGGTGTGATCGCAAAGGGATAGCTTGGGTCGACCCGAACAAGCGTGAGGTATGGGAGTACAATGTGCAAATTGCCAAGGAAGCCGCGGGGTTCGGGTTTGCAGAGGTTCAATTCGATTACGTAAGGTTCCCGGATGAGGCTTCCTTTAAGGCTTTGAGCAAACAGACGGAGTCATCTAGGGTCGGCACGATAAATTCGTTCCTGAAATATGCAAAAGAGGAACTCTCGCCATACAGAATACTTTTATCTGTGGATGTCTTCGGGCTCACTTGTTCTGCTTCCGACGATATGGGTATAGGTCAAAGGATAGGGGAAATCGCCAAGATAGTGGATTATGTATCTCCAATGGTCTATCCATCTCACTTTACCCGCAGTTCCTATGGCTTGAAGGATCCAGACCAAAGGCCCTTCGAGACTGTCAAGAAAAGCCTGACAGATGGACTTGGTCGCATCGCCGGGGCCAGAGCAAAGATGCGCCCCTGGCTCCAGGATTTCAGTTTGAGGCACGAATATGGAGAGGATGAGGTAAGAGCTCAAATCAAGGCTTCCCATGAACTCGGAATAGGCACCTGGATGTTGTGGAATCCCTCGTCAAAGTTTACTTCTGCGGCAGTGCGACAGAAATTGCCCGGTGTCGCGCGCGTGGCGTCCAACACCACGCCTGCGACGTCCAATATCACGCTTGCGGCATCCGGCGTCACGCAAGTGGCTCCCGGCGTCACGCAAATCGTGAGCAAGACGTCTCCCCAGCCGGCATCGCCGTCGCAATTGCAATCATGTCCCTCGTCGCCGACGCCATCGTCGTCTACATCTCCGCCTCCAATAGCGCCGTCATCAGCAATAGCAACCTCATCACCAGCGCCGTCATCCCCACCGTCATTAGCCTCACCCACCCCATCATCTACGGAGCCATCTCTATCTCTGTCACCGTCTTCGTCCCCATATGAGGAGGGGGCTGCGGGAACCGGGGGCAGGTCCAAGGATACGCCGAACTCAGAACTCGGGGCTCCGGAGGTATCCAGCTCAGAAAGTGAGGCTCAGGGGACATCGAGCTTAGACGATTCAGCGACAACCACGCCGGAGGCCCCACCGCCCGGATCTGCTGATACCTATGAACAGCTGCCCGATTGACGTACTGATTTCCATCGGTGCCATTGAGAAAAAGATGCAGGGAGGCATTCTCAGAGCCGACCTTAATGAGATATTGTATAATGACGATTGACATCATTATAGTCTGGTTATATAATGAGATCAGGGGGATATATGTGGCTAAAAAGCATCCTTTTCAGGTCTATCTCGATGACCGACAGTTTGAAGCTTTAAAGTTCATCGCCAGGCAGAAAGAAGTCCCTGTGGCTTATATTATTCGTGAAAGCGTAGCTAAATATCTTTCCGAGATCCCGGCCGAGGATGACCCAGGTATGCAGCTTATTGAACTGGGGAATTCCGGTAAGGGGGATATTGCAGAAAAACACGATAATTACTTAATCAGGCATAGTAGAGATCGTTAGCCATCACGCAAATGAGGCCGGGGCCATGACACCGCTGGATTCGATGCCCATCGGGCAGGTGATGAATTGGATGCAGAATGAGATCTTCGTTGACACCGGAGCGTGGATCGCTATATCTGACGGGAGTGATCGCTATCATGCGGCCGCAAAGGCGATCTACCCGCAGTTGCTCTCACGTCACCGACTTGTGACCACAAACCTCGTGCTTTCTGAAACCTATATTCTTCTCAGGAAGGGATTGGGTGCTAACCCTGCCTTGCGCTTTCTGTCCCTAGTCCGGAGCAGTCCGCGCATAATGGTTGCCTACTCAACTGAGGAGCTGGAGCAAAGGGCGGAAGGTTTCCTGAGAAAATATGGGGATCACCCATTGAGTTACACGGATGCAGTTAGCTTTACCCTGATGGAGGATCGTGGAATAACAAAGGCCTTTGCTTTTGATCGCCATTTTCAGATCGCCGGATTTCAGATCTTGCCTGGCAATAGCTGAGCCCTATGGGGCGGTAGATCGCACTGCTGACTCTGATCTGGCTTCGTTATGGTAGAATAATAAGAGTAGGGTGCATTTTTCAATGGCAGGTCGGGGACAGGCGGTCAAGTCCACCATATCCGGAGACTGAGATCGGAGGCCAGACCGTATTCTGAGAAACGAAAGGGTTTGCGGCAAAACAGGGGACTTTGCGGCAAATAAGACATTTATGGAATGATGATTGAATTGGTTCGACATGGGCTCGATGAAACCATTGAAGCGCAAAACTTATTTGACGGGTGTTCTGATGAGGAGAGGAAAGCGCTTTATTTTCTCTTGTTCATTTCTGATGATGGCGGATATATCTCCCCTCACTCCGTATATCCTTTTCTTGATATTCTCTTAAGAAAGAGCGGCAAAGGGGCCAGGGTGATCGAGGCCCTCAGAAAAAAGGGCTTTCTAGGAATCAGTCGGGACTATCATGGATGTCGTTTCCTCTTATCTGGAATACGCGAATTTCTATGGAGGATGCTGGCGTCCGAAGCGGGTTTCTCTTTTGATGCAAGCCGTTTTCTTCGGGATACCCCTCAATCGAAGAAATCAATTGACCTGGCGCAAGAGGCTTTGTCGATAGTTGTGCTCTTTCTGACATATGCCCGTCACAATCCGATAAGAGTCACAAAAAGTGGCAGGATATACAGGAGACAGCTGGGAAAACTCATGCGGTTACTTGGGGCAGCCAGAGAAGATGAGGTCGATTTTGCTCTTCGATTCTGCCATCATGCAAAGGGATTTTTGATCCGGGAGAAGGTTCCATACCAAGGGGAGCGATCATGGCTCTTAATGACAAAGGAAGGAGCGTCATGGGTCAGGCTTTCCGCGACGGATCAAATCTACGATATGTGTAGATCCTGGTGCGATTTCTTGCTCAGGGGAGATCCCAAACTAGGTTTCGTATTCCATATTTTGGGGCATCTGGCTCCTGGACAGGTGACCACGATAAACAGGTTAGCCTCAGCTTTTGAGTCCAGGGTTGTCATCGACCCCGGGGATGGGCCTTTACGCAAAAGGATCAGGGGAATCATAAACGATCTCAGATTGATCGGTATTCTTGAAGCGATTTCTCCCCCTTCATCTTTGGAGTCTGTGTTAATGGTCACGGACCTCGGCAGAGCCATCATGTCGAGCGAGGATGGCCCACTAGATCTAAGCTGGGAAGAGAACTTCGATATCTCAGATGACGGCAGGATTCTCGCGCCAAGGAGGCTTGAACCGCGATTCATCGCCATGTTGGATGATATCGCTGATCTCGTCAGAGCCGATCATGTGCTGGAGTATAAATTAAGCCGCGATAAAATCATGCAGGTATGCTCAGGCGGGGTTTCGATAGAGGAAATCCGCGGATTTCTTAGAAGGCACGCCAGAGGAGAACTGCCGGAAGGTGTAGAAGTTGGCTTACGAGAATGTGCCGGCGCCTTTGATAGAGGCTCTGAAGCATTGGATATCAACTAGATCAAGAGCCTTTCATTTTCCAGGTCACAAGGCGGGCCGGGGAACAGATCCTGAGTTTCAAGCGCTCATCGGCGCTCAGGCCCTTGCCATGGACCTCACCGAGCTCCCAGGCCTCGATGATCTTCATGCCCCTTCCGGGGCTATACGGGAGGCCCAGGAGCTTGCGCGTCGACTGTATGCTGCGGATGAGACATATTTCCTTGTAAATGGAAGTACCATTGGGGTACACGCCATGTTCATGGGAGCATTGAGTCCAGGGGATCAAGTCCTCTTGCCTAGAGATGTTCACAGGGCATTTGTGGCCGCGTCTGTAATCACGGGCGTCCTGCCAGTATTTGTGCGCCCTGAGGTACATGGCAGGTTTCATATACCATTGGGTGTCAGGGCTAGAAAAATCCGTGAGGCGATCTCCAAGAATCCCGGCATCAAGGCGATATCGCTGGTCCGTCCCAATTACTACGGGGTATGCTGCGACCTCGAGAGAATCCTAGGTCATATAAGATACGCCCATACCGGCCCTGCGGCGCTGGTGGATGAGGCGCATGGCGCTCATCTGGCTTTCATGAAAGATGGCCCCGGGCCAGCGCTGGCGATGGATGTTGACGCGGTGGTCCAGAGCACGCACAAGACAATGGGATCACTTACTGGAAGTGCCATGCTGCACCTTAAGGGGAAAAGGATCGATCGGACGAAGGTAAGGCAAGCACTCATGATGCTCGAGACCTCCAGTCCGTCATACTTATTGATGGCGTCACTCGATGCGGCCAGGCGCAGGGCATCTATCTCCGGGGAGGAAGATTTGGCGAAGGCGCGCTCCCTTGCTGAATGGGCAAGGGCGGAGATAAATCTGATCCCGGGGCTTTCTTGCCTATCTCAAGATGACCTGATACAAGAAGAACATGTGTCATTTCCACAACAATGTCGTCCGCTGCCAGTGGACAGGCCTATAGATGATCAGAGCGCTATTGAGTTCATGCTGGATCCTACCAGGCTCGTGGTATCATTCTCAGAACTTGGCATCTCAGGATGGCAGGCGGAAACCCTCCTTCGGGAGAAGTTTGGGATCCAGGCGGAATTCTCAGATGAGGAAAATGTGATCTTTGTGGTGACATTTGCTGACGAAGAGTCTGATGTGGAGGCGCTGGTAAAGTCACTGCGCGAATTGGCCGCAAGGGTGCGGAGGTATGATGACTGTGGGCTTTATGGGGGTTCGGGAGATATCGGGAGCATCAAGGATACAAAAACATATTACGATCTGGTCCGAGATTCCGTTTCCATCCCCCCTCAAAGGCTCCCGCCCCGCGAGGCGGCATTCGCGCTGTCGCGGCCAATTGAGTTGAAAGACGCCGCAGGCAAGATATCCGCTGGGGAGGTGGCGGTCTATCCTCCGGGGATCGCCGTGATCTGGCCGGGTGAAGAGATCACCAGGCCCGTGGTAGATTATATTCGTTGGGCTATATCAAGGGGCTTCCGAGTGGAGGGGACCTTTGACGCTTCCTCGCAGCAGATAATGGTCATTTGAGTTGGCGAGTCATCTGCGTTGCTGGATTAGCTGGCCCAATCCGAGTCTCGAGTCGGATAGTGGGACAGGCCCTTTTTTGGAAGGAGAACTGTGGAAATGAGGAGGAAAATATAGTTGTTTCGTTGCGATATAATAGGACAGGGGGAAGCCATATCTGTGCTGGATGGCGCCATTTCCTCGGGCCATATTGCCCATGCATATCTTTTCGTCGGCCCGGATGGGGTAGGCAAGAGGACATGCGCCATGGAATTCGGGAAGGCCCTCCTCTGCGAATTGGCGGGAAAAGCCGCGCCAGAGGTTGCCATCCCATGCAACAGGTGCAATTCATGTCGGGCAGTCACTGCTGGCAACCACCCAAATGAGATGATCATTTCGCCTGATGGTGCCTCTATAAAGATTGACCAGGTTCGGAATCTGCAAAAGGAGGCGAGTTTGAAGGCCTGGGATAGCAAATGGCGCGTTTGGATATTCGAAGATGCGGATAGGATGACAGAAGAGGCGGCAAATTCACTTTTGAAGACCCTTGAAGACCCTCCGCCGAGCACGGTCATAGTGCTCGTGGCTATCAGTACATCCAACCTTCTACCTACTATTGTTTCAAGATGCCAGATAGTACGATTTGGACGGGTTGCTTCAAGTGAGATAGAGATGATATTGAAGCAGAAACTGGATTTACCTGATGAGGCCAGCCGGATCTATTCCGTCCTTGCTGATGGAGCTCCAGGCAGAGCGCTCGCCCTTGCTGGTGGGCAGGAGGAAGATATAAGGAAAAGGTCCCTGGAACTCACGCGAATTGTCGGGACTCAAGATACCCTTGAAATGCTGAGGTTTTCATCGGAATTTCCAGCTGATAGGGATTCTGTAAGCGAGATTTTCACGATGTGGATCACCTGGTATCGTGATATACTTATCTTGAAGGTAACGGACAATCCAAATTTGTTGCTCAATATGGATAGCAAGAGGGTTTTGTCTGGATGGATAGATAGGTATTCTGTTGATCAATTGATAGAGGCTATACAGATAATCCAAGCATCCTGCGAGGCGCTGCGGCAGAACGTAAATGTAAGGCTTTGTGTTGATTCGACGCTTCTGCGATTGAACAGGTTGCTCGCGAGAGGAGATTCACCTTTTTATGCAGACAGTTGTGGGGGTAAGATTTAAAAAGGTTGGGAAGATATACTATTTTGATCCTGGCGATTTGGATCCTCATATTGGAGACTCAGTCATCGTCGAGACTGCCAGAGGCCTTGAATTTGGGGAAGTCGTAGTGGAACCCAAGCAGGTAGACGAGCAGGAGATCGTTCAGCCCTTGCGCAAGGTAATCAGGATCGCTGGACCGGATGACCTGACGAAGCTTCGAGAGAATAAGCTCAAGGAGAAACGGGCTTTCGACCTATGTCTTCAGAAGATCCTGATCCATGGGCTGCCCATGAAATTGGTGGATGTGGAATGCGCTTTTGATAATAGCAAGATGACATTCTACTTCACGGCAGAGGGCCGCGTAGATTTCCGGGAACTGGTGAAAGATCTTGCGGCCACGTTCAAGACTCGGATAGAGCTTCGTCAAATTGGGGTCAGAGATGAAGCCAAAATGGTGGGCGGGCTTGGGCCATGCGGAAGGCCGCTTTGCTGCGCATCTTTTCTGGGCGACTTTGAGCCGGTATCTATCAGGATGGCCAAAGAGCAGGATCTTCCATTGAATCCAATGAAGATCTCAGGAATATGCGGCAGGCTCATGTGCTGTCTAAAATATGAATCCGGCGTGTATCGCGAATTGCGTCAGAATCTTCCTCAGGTTGGCTCTGAGGTTCAGACAAAGGAAGGGAAGGGCAAGGTCGTCGGCATAAATATCCTGCGCCAGAAGGTCAAGGTCCAACTATTTGAAGATGAAAGGACTGTCGAGTTCAACGCGAATGAGGTTATAAGGAAGGGACCTAACAGAGCTTTTGAAACTAATTCCAGGCAGGTTCAGGCTGCTGGCCCGGGAGTTCCTGCGAAGGCGGGAGGCGCAGAAAGCCCTGGTGAAGAAGATACCGAGGTCGGCAATGTCGGTGATGATGAGGGTTTGGCCCCGATTGCAGATGGTGAGGATATTGATTCATCCGGCGACTCAGGACGCGCGGAAGGCATCGAGACAGGTAATGGCCAGCCGGAGGGAGAGAACCGGGTTGGATCAGATGAGTGAAGATTCAGACAGCCCCTGCCTTCCAGGAACCTTGTATGTGTGCGGCACCCCGATTGGAAACCTGGGGGATATAACGCGAAGAGCCGTAGAAACTCTATCATCTGTTGATGCTGTGCTCGCCGAGGATACCCGCGTCACAAGGAAGCTTCTATCTTATTTGAATATAAGCAAACCAATCATAAGTTATCACGAGCATAATAAGGATGAGAGAAATCCGGAGATCCTGAAGATGCTCAAATCCGGCAAGTCTCTGGCTTTGGTTTCTGATGCGGGGATGCCGGGCATTTCTGACCCTGGGGCCGATCTTGTACGCTTCTTGCGACAGGAAGGAATACACATAGTTTGCATTCCTGGCCCGTCTGCGCTGACCTCTGCGCTTTCCATATCAGGTTTTCGCGCGGGGAGTTTTTGCTTTAAAGGATTCTTGCCAAGGAAAGGCAAAGGCCGCGATGTCATATTGAAGGAGATGGCGGAAGACCCGGGGGTCATCGTGCTATATGATTCTCCTTTCAGGGTCGTGAAGACTCTTTGCGATTTGCGAGACGCCCTCGGGAAGGATCGCGAGGCTGTGGTAGCGCGTGAGCTAACAAAGTTGCATGAAGAGATCGTCGCTGGAACTCTGGAAACCCTCGCAGGGATTTTTGAATCCAGAGCACGGGAGGGCCGGATCCGCGGTGAGTTTGTTATAATAGTGGGTCCTAGGGAAAAATATGGGCGCCTGCTGGATAACTCTGGACACGCGGCCGGTGAAGTCTCAGAAGCAGATAGAGATGCGGGAGAAGACGCGGAGGGAGTGGAACTGGCGCGAAGGCTGATGGAATCCGGAGTAAGCCTCAGGGATGCTGTAAGACAGGTGGCACAACAAACGGGCATTTCTCGCAGGCAGCTTTACCAGAGGGTCATATCGTTTATTGCTTCCAAGAGGGATTCGTAGAGGATCCGCGGCATTTGCCTATCAGGGAAGAAACGAAACAAAAGGTGCCCTTTCGCAAGGACACCTTTGTTTGCCCTGGAGAACCCCCCACATGACACCCTTATGTAATCATTGGATCTTATGACACGTGTTTCATTTCTTCCAGGCAGTCTTTGCAGATGTTCTTCTCATGGAAGCTGCGAACGTTGTCGGCATTCCCGCAGAAGATGCAGGCGGGCTCGTACTTCTTGAGTATGATCTTTTCGCCATCAACGTAGATCTCAAGCGCGTCCTTCTCAGCGATTTGGAGGGTGCGCCTGAGCTCGATAGGGATGACGACCCGGCCGAGCTCGTCCACTTTCCTGACGATGCCCGTAGACTTCATTTCCTATCTCTCCTCTCTCTACAGGATTCGACACTGCTTCCTGAGCAAAGTATACTAAAATTTCCAAGGGAAGTCAAGCATTTATTTATATATTTTGGTTCAAGTTCCATGTTGAAGAGAAACTGGATAAAACTACGGGCTATCAAAGGTTTACGGGCCTTTCCTCTTTGATTGACTGCATTATGGCTAGTGCCACCCTCACAGCCTCGAGGGCTTCTTCTGGCGATATTACCGGGGGTTTACCCGATTTCACGCAGTCAACAAAGGCCATTATCTCTTCCCTCAGATCGCCGCGGATCATTCCGTCGAATTCAGGCCAATGCCCTGTGTCGGGGAATGAGACGCCTTCTGCCCCGACGAACCTGAGACCCTGGTCTGATAGATCCACGTACCCGGCGCCTTTTGTGCCTACTATTTCCAGCCTGGCATCGATTTTGGCCGGCGAAGCCGGGGGCAGTATCCAGGAATACTCTAGATTCCCTATAGCCCCATTTTCAAATTTGATGGTAGCAAAAACGGCATCGTCGATTCCGAGGTCCTTGAGGGCGATGGCCGCCCGTTCAGCATAGACGCGAACAACCTTGCTTCTTATATACCAAAGCATGAGATCTATATCATGGACAGCTACATGTAGCGTCAGGATTCCTTTCCTGCCATATCGCTTGGGCCCTTCGGTGATGGGACTGTTTCTGCGTGTGTAAATCAACACAGGTTGTCCAATGCCGCCGGATTCCTGATATTCTTTCAAGCCAGCGTAGCGAGGATCGAAACGCAAAAGATGTCCTACTGTAAGCAATACCCCGTTTTCCTTTGCGGCCTCGATGATTTGACGCCCCTCATCGAGATCAGTGGCAATAGGTTTTTCCAGCAGAATGTGCTTCTTGGCGCGGGCCGCGGCTACAGCCGGCTTAAGATGCCTGTCATCAGATACGCATATGCTGACAGCTGAGATGTCATCCCTGCCGAGAAGATCGTCTATATTGTCGTAAGCGGCAACGTCGAGCTTTTCACCGACTTCCCGCGCCCTCGCGAAATTCTCATCCGCCACCCCCATGAGTTTCACGCCCGGGATTTGTTGGTAGATGCGGGCATGCATTTCCCCCATGAATCCGACACCAATTACTCCAACTCCTAATTCCTGCATATGACCTGTAGATTGCTTCAGCATGATTGAAATCTGTTCCCCCTTGCCATGAATAGATGGATAACCAAGTCCAAGATTCAAGAAATGCGCTGCGCCACCATAGTTATAGATGACCAGGCTCGAATTTGAAAATATGGGCTGGTCGTGCGCGGCGTGCTCAGCAAACGCGTGGTGGCATATCCGGGTTATCTTTCACCCTAGACCTGGCAATCCATAGCGCTTCTGTCTTGCCCTGAAAAGCTTGAGTGGCGCTTCTTTCAGTGGCATTGACCTTCAGTGCAATTATAGCTCATCCTGCAAGCCTCCGCTATATCGCCTTTCATCAGGTGCATGGTCGCGCCAAAGTTGGAGACCATGATAAAATTTCTCGAACATACACCGATAATAATACTAGGTTTGAGTGCTTTGATCAGAGGGGCCATGGTCATGGAGTTTATGGCCCCAACTTGATCCAGGAGGGAGAGCGCTATGAGCATCGCAAATCAATCTATGGCTCAGGCTCATGGGGCGAATAACCCGATCGCCATCTATCGAACTCAGCAAGTTATGTCATCTTCTCCATCAAAACTCGTGACTATGGTTTTCGATCATGCAATCGCGAGCTGCAAGTCTGGAGATGGCAAGAGAGCCTCTGCCTGTGTCGCCGCCCTGATCGACGCCCTTGATTTTGACGCAGGCGAGATTGCCACAGGATTTTTCCGTTTGTATCGATATTGCATGGATTGCATAAAGAAACAAGAATTTGCTGAAGCCCTCAAAGTCCTTGAACCTCTTCGCGAGACATGGGCTCAGGCTACGCAGGGGCAAGGGGTGGAGTGAAGGCGAAATGGACGACTTCCGGGTTCACGGGACGAAACCGATAGGCGCGCTGACCGACAATACTCCGAATATCCTCAAAAGAGATGGTGCCCTGCAACCCGGAGGTGGAGCCGAACAGATACAAGGGTCACAGGGACACAGGCGCGGCGATGATGAAGGCGGAAAGTCTATAAGAGTCAGCGAAGTAAATGAGAAAATGAACGCTGTAATGCAGATGCTCAATACTCGGGTGACTTTTGAAGTAGATCGAAAAACCGGAGAAGTCATTATCCGCCTAATTGATTCATCTACCGGGACTATTGTGCGGGAAATACCTCCCCATGAATTGCGTGCAATAGCCATGACCCTGGCTGAATTGGCCGAGATGGCTGGCATGGTGGTTGATAAAAAGGGTTGAGTCGCCTGGAATACAGCCGTCTAGAATGCAATCGTCGTAAATGCAATCAACGTCGGCCATTGGCCAGTAGTCATCGCGTCGCCAATATTAGGGAGAAGGTGATATCGTGGATTTTCCAACTATTCCATCTCTGATGCCAACCAACCAACTAGACGAATTGGTAAAAAAGTATATAGAGCTGGAGAGCAGGCCCATCAAGGACCTTGAGAATGCCAGACAGGACATCGAGGTCAGGCAGGGAATGATGAGGGATCTGAACGCTATGATACTGTCCCTCAAGGACAAGTGCGCCACCCTCACCGGCGATGACGTGGTTCGTCTCTTAAATACACGGCAGGTGACCTCATCGAGGCCCGAGATCATTACTGGGAGCGCTGATGGGACTGCACTGAACGCGGTTTACAGTATCTTCGTCGAGCGCCTTGCCAAATCGGATACAGTCCTTTCCAATCAGCTGTCTGCCTCGGGTACCACGGTTCAGACTTCACCGGGAGATAAGACATTCACCATTACCATAAATGGGGTGAGTAAGGACATCACGGTATCAGTCTTGACTGGCGAGACTGATGAGGCAGTATTATCCAAGATGGCCCAGGCGATAAATAATGCAGCGGCGGAGGATCCAAAGCTTGGGGTTTCCGCCGCGGTGGTAAGAGAAACGCCTGATACGGTGCGCTTGGTCCTTACAAGCCAGAAGACCGGGAGCCAGCAGGCCATTCGTCTTTCAGAAACGGGAGAAGCGAACAATCTCCTGGCGCTCACAGGGACGAATTCGGAAATCCAATCTTCGGGTACAACCGGAGGCTTTCTCATTGCCCGTGACCAGCTCGATTCCAAATTTAATATAAATGGGCTCACATTCATCCGCCAATCTAATACTGTTTCCGATGCAATCACGGGAGTCACGCTAAACCTGGCGGCGGCTCAAGCGGCGACAGACGCGCCTGTCCAGGTGGAAGTGAAGCGGGATGTGTCGACCATAGTATCGACCATACAGAAGTGGCTGGATAGCTACAACAAGACGCTGAAATATATTCAGGACAAGACGTTGATAGACGCAGATCTCGGCATCAGGGGGCCACTCGCGGGCGATTATCTCTATGTCGGTCTCAAGGCCAACATGCGAACCATCTTACAGGCGCAAGTCACTGGACTTGATCCGACTACCGGACCCGTGAGCCTGGCGCAGATCGGGATAACCGCTGATAATTCGGGGGCTCTCTCAATCTCAGACCGGTCCAGGCTGGAAAGCATAATCTCGCAAGATCCAAACCGGGTGTCAGAGATACTGGGGGGCGCCAATGGCTCTATCACCAAGCTTCAGGCGCTGATAAGTCCTTTTGTAGACAACCTCACCGGGATAATCCCGCGCCAGCAGCAGGCATTGGACGATCGTATGGAAAGGATAAAGGACAGGATTCGATCGCTTCAAGAGCGAATGGACCAGCGTGAGCTGGTGCTGCGGCGTGAATTTTCAAGTATACTCCAGGCAATGGTAATGCTAAATGCCCAGAGGTCCACGCTAAACAGCATATGGGGGATATCATGAATATGACTTCCCGCAGCAGTCTGAGCGAACAGGGTAACGAACATAATGATATCATTTCCTTGCTTTCACTGGAATTATCGCTTATCAAAGACTTGCTTGGCTGTTCGCAGAACCTGATAGAGTTGGCGCTGAAAAGGGAACCTGACGCATTGGCCGGGATCCTGGAAAGGCGGGGCGATCTCATTCACGAGATCAGGAGGGTTGAAGGAGAGATCCAGGCTGTTAGGCGACCTGATTGCCATCTGAAATCGGAGGGCTACCGAGTTCTCGGTGAAGGGGAGATCGTCCACGAGATGCTGAAGGAAAGGCAGGATGCCATAAGATCATTGGAGTCGATTGACGAAAGGCTCATGGCGATCTTGAGTGAGTGGAAGGAGGATGTAGCGGCAGGACTTATTTCGTTGGAGAGAGGGCGGGCATCAGCGCTAGCCTATGGTGCCCCTGCTCATGCAGGTGCATCACCCGTTTTTCTTGATAGTCGGAAATAGATCGGAACAGGCAGAAATTGAAGTGAAACGGCGAATATATATTTGGAGCGAAAGAACGCACCTAGAAACTAATCAATACTTGAGGCCAGATCGAGGAGAGGACTATCGCCGTGGCTTATTTCAAAGAATATCTTTGGTGCCTGCGCCAGGGAATTTGTCGAGATCACAGGATTTACCCGGGCTTGCTGTGCCCGAGGCATTACCAGGTTAGAGTCGTTCACAAGGCAAGACAGGCGGCGAAGTGCATGAACACGCGACCGGATCTGTTCAAAGTCCTCGAATCAGAGAAGAATAGAAAGCTCGAGGCCTATAAGGAACTTCTAAGATTATGTCTCCTCCAGAGACAGTCAATGCAGGCGGGAGATGTAAGCCGGGTAGCTGATGTATTGATGCTGAAGCATGAGGTCATCAGGACTCTTGGGGAAATCGAGGCGTGTATCGTTAGAATTCAGCGGGCCATCACAGAGTCATATCAAACTGATGACGATGAAGCCCGATTCGGATCCTGGTCTTGCGAAAAACGGCAAGATAGTGGCAGATTCGACAGAGAGATCACTGCAATAATGCATGAGATCATGCAGCTGGAGGATGAAAACCGCAAGGAACTTGCAAGGCATGCTCTTCTAAGAGATACCTCCCTTCGAGGCCATAAGCAGAGCAACTGAACCGTGCTGGTCTCTACCCCAACTGATGGATTACTTTTCAAATTCAATCAACAGGCCGCTTATCAAACTTCATCCTTTTATTTCCCATTTCATGAATATGAGCAGACGATACGGGATTTTTTCAAAGAAAATCTCGTCAGGACGGAAGGACATGCCCCAAAAATGTCGAAAAAAGTATTTTAGTTGCCAGAATACTGGCAATTTGTGGGGCGGATATCAAGGAGGCAAGTCGCCTGCATCTTCTGGGTGGGATGGGGATGACAGTGCGGCGGGCTAAGTGACCAGTCACAAGGTTTTGATTGTCGACGATGAAGCTAATATGAGGAGCATCCTTGCCGAATTGTTGAGCGAGCAAGGGTATGAGATCGCTACTGCCAAGGATGGGGACGAGGCTATCAGGCGCGCCCAGTCCTCCAGGTTTGATTTGATATTGCTTGACCTCAAACTGCCTGTCAAGGATGGATTGCAGGTTTTGAGGGAGCTCAGGACCAAGGGTATAAATACCGCTGTGGTTGTCCTCACTGCCTTTTCCTCCATTGAGACAGCAATAGAGGCTATGAAGCTTGGGGCTTATGATTATGTCTCCAAGCCTTTTAAGGTGGACAAGCTCAAATCGGTAATCAAAAATGCCATATCCTCTAGTGCAGGACTTGACCGGAGCCTCTTTTTCGTCCGTCAGCCGATTGATTCAGGCAGTACAGGGATTATCGGAAATACTCCCGAGATGCGCCGGGTCTTGGACCTGGTGGATCAGGTGGCGGCCACGAATGCTACAGTGCTCATCTTCGGTGAGAGCGGCACCGGGAAGGAGCTCATAGCGAGGGCAATCCATTACCGGAGTCCGCGGGCATCGAGGCCGCTTATCAAGGTGAGTTGCGCTGCCCTTCCAGAATCTCTCCTCGAAAGTGAGCTTTTCGGCCATGAAAAGGGAGCCTTCACAAATGCTGTGTACAAGCGGCCTGGCAGATTTGAACTAGCAGACACCGGGACCCTTTTCCTCGATGAAGTCGGGGAGATGAGCCCGGCAATGCAATCTAAGCTGCTTCGCGTCTTGCAGGAGCGAGAATTTGAACGGGTCGGAGGCACCAAGTCCATCAAGGTCGATGTTCGTATAATCGCCGCCACCAACAAAGATCTCCGCAAGGAGGTCGCGGATGGCCGGTTCAGGGAGGACCTCTATTACCGTCTGAGCGTGGTGCCTATTTACCTTCCCCCCCTCAGGGAGCGCAAGGACGATATAATCCCGCTGGCGGAGGAATTTATCAAGCGTTTCTCCCAGGAATTGGGTAAGGCCATCCAAGGTCTCACAGATGATGCCAAGAAAGCGCTCAGGAATTACGACTGGCCTGGTAATGTGCGAGAGTTGGAAAACTGCATGGAACGGGCAGTGATATTCACCAAATCCGATCGGATAGACAAGGATATGTTGTTTCTCAATTCATCTGCTGTAAATGCGGCAGATTCTGCTAATATAGAGTCGATTCCAGCAACGGCCGAGTCCAGTGCTGAGGATAAGCTCCTTATGTCCCTTGAGGAGCTAGAAAAGAGACACATAATGGCGGTCCTGGAGAAGACGAATCGTAATCGGACCGAAGCGGCAAAGATCCTTAAGATTACCCGCAGGACTCTTCTCAACAAGATCAAGGCTTACTCCATCAAGGACTGAGTGAAATGATAGTGATGACGGCATTAATCTTTTTAGCATCCCTAGAAGGCGCTGTCATCATCTTTTTTCTTTTGCGTTTGCTGCGTTCAAACGCCCTGCTGAAGGCGTCCCGCCGCGAGGTCGAGAGCCTGAGAGAGCTTGCTGAGGGGTTCTATTCTGGTTTTGACAAGAGTATACTTGACAGCCTTACTGTGGGAATCTCCGCATTGGATAGTTCTCTGAGGATTCTCACCTGGAACCAGTTCATGGCGTCTTTAACTGAAAGGCCTATAGAGGAGGTCCTCGGACGGCCATATTTTGAGGTATTTCCAGAACAGCTGGGTACAGGGCTTCCAGATACCTTAGAGGAGGTTCTAAAGACAGGTGAGACCCGGGAGATCCGTAATTTCAAGCATCAGGGAAAAAGCAAGCGGACATATGTAACTAGGAAGAAGATCTGTCCATTGAAGCGTTCCGACGGTGCTGTCGAAGGTGTTATAATCATATCTGAGGATGTGACAGAGAAAGTTCTCCTGGGGGAAGAGCTGAGGAGGGTGGAAAAGCTCAAAGCAGTGGGAGAATTTGCAGCCGGCCTGGCCCATGAGATAAATAATCCCATCGGGATCATTTCTGCCTACGCTCAGCATCTTGCGGAGAGCATGGAAGGCGATTCAGCTTGCTCGCCCAGCTATGTGCGAGGTGTTCGCGCGATTCAAGAGGAGGCGGAGAGATGCTCGGGCATCGTAAGGAACATCCTGGAGTTTTCTCGTGAGGCAGAAGCCAAATTCGTTGCCGTGAATTTGCCCGACATCATAGATTCGGTTTTGTTTCTCGTGGAACAGCGTGCAAAGAGCCAGAATGTGACAATTGAAAAGTATTATGATCCATCCATTTCAGCTGTAATTGGAGATCCCGACCAGCTGAAGCAGGTGTTCTTCAATCTGGTCATCAATGCCATTCAGGCGATGCCTGATGGTGGCAGGTTGACCATATCCGTAAAGAGAGATTCATCTGTTACACTATCCTCTCCCCGAGATGGTGAAGACCAAAGTGGCCGGTTCCGTGACCTTGGTGCCCCTGCCAGGGAGGAGCAGTATATTACAATAGAGTTTTCTGACACTGGCTGCGGGATTCCGGGCGAGTATTCGGACCTGATATTCAAACCCTTTTTTACAACTAAATCGGGTGGAACGGGGCTTGGCCTCGCGGTAAGTGAAGGCATCATAAAGAACCATTCCGGCACAATTACCGTAAAGAGCGAGCCCGGGAAAGGCAGTACCTTTACCGTAAGGCTGCCTGTAGGAGAGCTTTGATCAGGAAGGGGGAAACCGGGAGTCCTGCCCGGACATGATATTCCGGCTGGGATAGGCCCGGGCGATTGAGTTGAAGCTGAGTTTTTTAGGTGCGGCAAGAACAGTGACAGGTTCATGTTATCTCCTGGAGCTTGAAAAGACCCGGATACTCATAGATTGCGGGATGTTCCAGGGACCGAAAGACCTCAGGGCGCTAAATTATGGGGAATTCGGTTTCGACCCCAAGACTATCGATTTCCTCATTTTGACACATGCCCATCTAGATCATAGCGGCCTCATTCCTCGTTTGGTCGGGGCAGGTTTTTCTGGCAAGATCCTGTCTTCCGAGGCGACCAGGGACCTATCTGAGATCATGCTGCTGGATAGCGCTCATATACAGGAGCTCGAGGCCGAGTGGCAGAGTAGAAAGAATAGGCGCGCGGATGAGGAAGCATTCGAAGCCTTATATACTGTAAAGGAGGCCCAGCAATCCCTCGAGCTTTTTTCACCCCAGCCAATGAGGGAGGTCATTACCCTCAATGATGAAGTCTCCTTCCGGCTCAGGGATGCAGGTCACATCCTGGGATCTGCAATAGTGGAACTTTGGCTGGGCCCTGACGCGACAGGCCCGAAAATAGTATTTTCGGGAGACCTCGGCAATGTGAACCAACCGATCATACGAGACCCGGAATTCATAAGTGATGCCGACTTTCTTGTTATTGAATCAACCTATGGCAATAGGATCCACCAGGACAGGCAGACCAGGATTAGTATGCTGAAAAGGATCGTCCAATCCACCTTCGCCATGGGTGGTAATGTAATAATACCCGCGTTCGCAGTGGCCAGGACTCAGGATGTGGTCTATGATCTTGCCCAGCTGGCAAGAAAGGGTGAACTGCCCGATGTGAAGATCTTCATCGATAGTCCCATGGCTGTGGAAACGACGCGGATCTTCAGCCAGCATAAGGATTCATATGATGTGGAAATGAAGCATCTACTGGCCAGCGGTTATGACCCGTTCTCCCTGCCTGAACTTTCTTATGTCGAGACGACAGAAGAATCTCGAGCTTTGAATGAGATAAAGAGCGGTGCCATCATCATCTCGGCAAGCGGTATGTGCGATTTTGGGCGAATCAAGCATCATCTCAAGCATAACCTTTGGAGGCCAGAAAATACCATTTTGTTCGTCGGATTCCAGGCAAGAGGCACATTGGGACGCAGGCTCGTGGACGGGGAAAAGAAGGTCCGGATTTTCAATGAAGAGATCGCAGTAAAAGCCAGGATCGAGGCGATCGACGGTTATTCGGCCCATGCTGACAAAGATATGTTGCTTTACTGGGTGAAAAGCTTCGCGTCGTTACCCCGCAAGGTCTTTATAACTCATGGTGAGGATGAAGCAGCTGAGGAACTGCGACGCACTCTTGAAGAAACCCTGGGGCTCCTGGCATATGTGCCGAGCCTTGGTGACGCGTATGACATCGAACGCGATGAGATTGTCTTTGCGCCTGGGAAAGGTGATTCCAATAGAGAAGCGGAGGAGGTAGATCAGGCGCTAGCTGAGCTCAGGCTGTCTCTTCTTGCTCTTTCTCACAGGTCAAGTGAATGGAGGCAATCTCAGAACGTCAAGACTATGTCTGAAGTGGCGAGGCGGCTGAGGGAAATCTCCCGCGAGATCAATAAGATTTCAGAGATATCAGTCTAAGGAGAGGCATTATGATGACGTTTGAGGATTCATCTTTTGAGGATTTCGATCCAATAACATATGCGGCAGAGAGTAGGGGGCGCAGCAGTGATGAGATAAAGGCGGAGCTGAGTCAGCTGGCTTCTGCGGCGGGCGCTTCTTCCATTCCTCATCTCGCCCAATTGGCCTTGACCAATGACCCCAAGCTTGCTGTTGCTGCGATCGAGGCCCTCGGCAGGATACGCGAAAAGGCGGCTGCAGATGCTCTTTTTGATATTTCCAACAAGGTGGAGCTCAAAGATGTGCGTAAACGGGCGAAAGCCATGCTTTTTCAATTGCATTCATGGGGAATAGATCCCTCTCAGCCTGTTGAAGATGAAAGGGCTAGACATGTGCCAGGAATGACGAGCGAGCTTGTCGATGCCTGGGTCTCTTTGCCCGATAGTTGGGGCCGGAGGGTTATCTTTGCATATGTCAGGGATAGATTTGAATCAAGGATCATGAGTTTCCTCCTTGAGGAAGAACATGGAATTACCAATGCAATGACTGAACGATCGAGCAGAAAGGAATTTGATGAATGGGTTGAAGATTATTTCCGAAAGAGCAACATCGACTATATGCGAATTGACATGAATTATATGGCATTCTTGATCCAGGAAGCCCTGGACAGGATGCGATCAACGGGCTTTCCCATTATCCCGGAAGTAAAGCGAGTCGTGGACCTCTGGGATAAAGTGATTAAAAATAGGGAGACAAAATATCTGGAACCACCAATTTACAATGAGCTCAAGAAAGAGGAGATTGAGCAAGATGAGGATCTATCACTGCGAGCCAGGGATCTCGTCTCATTAAAAGAGGTCCAATACTGGTTCACTGCGATACGCGATATTGATGATTACATCTCCAGGCTTTCCAGCGTCTTTGATGGTATAATCCAGGTAAGCCGTTTTGTTCAAGCAGAAATGGTACAGCGGGTTGTCCAGGACGCCATCGAGGCCACTTTTGGTGGAGATCGTAGACTTTTATTTGCGAGACGGCTGGAGGATCTTTCATATTACTTGCTGCATAAGGGGCGCGAACAAGAGGCAAGAGAAGCCTTGTCAGTAGCCCTGGACCTTCGCCGAGATCGAGAACTCCACAGGATTCCATTTATTGTGGAATTCATACACCAGGGCCTAGGTATAGGAAAAGCAGGGCAGATTCAGACAAGAAACTCCAAGGAGGGGAAAGCTGGGGAGGGTCTGCTGATCATCAATCCCTTTGATCCGAAATATAGAAAGCAAAATATGTAAGGAAGGCAAGGGTCAAAGACCCTTACCTCTCCATCTGACGGGCCATAAGCTCTTCCGCCTTCTGAATGAGGCCGCGAACTATCAGGCCCGCCTGTCTGGTGGTGATGTCGCCGTAGTCATAGACGCCGTTATCGACCTTGATCCTGTCCGCGAAACCCAGTTCACGAGCGATCTCGTATTTTGTTCTGTCAGACACGATACTCCGGTTCCGACTAATAGCCATCACCCCCAGTTTTATTTTCCCCTCAATTCGCTTCAAAAAACCCGGGCAATGCTGGCACAGGAACCTGCATCTATAAACTAAAGGGGCTTTTCTACCGATAAATTATATAGGCTTTGGCCTGTTTTTTGCTAATATCGGGAAAATTTACTAAAAATTCCTCAAGGTCAGGGGGGATCAATATGGCCGAGGAAGTTGCTTACAAGGAAAGACAGCTTGTCGTCTTTGGTTTGGCAGATGAACTATATGGCATCGATATCGGGGTTGTGCGCGAGATCGTCACCATGCAACGTGTGACCCGCGTCCCTAGGGTGCCAGATTACATCGAGGGGATTATCAACCTCAGAGGAAATGTCATTCCGGTTGTCGATCTTAGAAAGAAATTGGGGTTGCCAGCTAAAGAAAAAACGAAGGATACTCGGATAGTCATAGTGGAGGTAGACTCGGAGACTGTAGGCCTAGTGGTGGATATGGTGTCGGAAGTGATGAGAGTGCCGGAATCCTCTATCGAGCTCCGATCAACTCTGATCGGGGACCTGGAATCTGACCCTGTGGAAGGCATAGTCAGGTTGGATGACAAACTTATAATCCTAATGGACATCTCCCGCATCATCTCTACCCAGGAAGTGAATACCCTTCCTTCAAGGGAGCAACTGGAAGACTCCCTTGATCAAGGCGAAGAGCCCCAGAGTTGAGTTTGGGCATTGATGGGGGGATTTTGTCGTTGTGTGGCGTTTCCCGGGAATTTGTGAGGTCTTAAGCCCGACCTGGGATTTGCGTTCTCAGGATCTTCGGGGGAAGGGTGGTGGATGCTAGGTGGCTGGTGATAATGATTTCTCAGCTGAGGAGATAAAGATCTTTCTAGATGAAGCGGAAGAGCTCCTGGATGTGATGGAGAGAGATATTCTTCAACTGGAAGAAAATCAGGATCCAAGTCTGATACAGGAGATATTTCGGGCTGCCCATACGCTCAAAGGATCGAGCGCGACTCTCGGTCATCAAAGACTCACGGCCCTGACTCATGCTGCAGAAAGTGTCCTGGATAAGGTGAGAAGCGGCGAGATAATGCTGACATCAGATGTCACAGATGCCCTTTTGAATTCCCTGGATATGATGAGAGCTCTGGCGGGTGAGATCCGCTCTGGCGAAGATGCAGGGGTGGATTTGGGGCCAGTGCTGGCAAAGCTTCGCGATATTGCTTCCGGAGAGGAACCATCTCAGCTGCGGGAAGAAGAAAATCGCCAGGATGCATCCTCCGAGACGATATCTGAGGAAGGGAGCGAATTCGCCCTCGAACCCGGGGAGCAGTCCCTAGAGGTGTCCGTGTCACTGGCCAAAGATAGTATTATGCCCGCGGTGCGGGCCTATCAGATAATATTGGCGCTGAATGAGCACGGCCGAATTTTGAGCTCAACCCCAAGTCTCGCCGAAATCGAAGAAGAAAAGGTAGACGATAGTCTCAAGGTCATATTTGCCACCCGCGAACCTCGGGAAATCATACGGCAGGCTGTGATCGGGGTCCCTGACGTGGCATCTTTAAATATTCAGCGATGGAATGCGCCTTCTTCAAGGAAAGCTGATACAGAGGCTGCATTACTGTCAGAGACTTTAGCGGAATCATCCCATCCTGGTGGGGCATCTCCAAAAAGCGGGGCTGGCCTGGGGAAGGCCATGTCTCGAAGTGTAAGGGTAGATGTTTCCATCCTGGATAGTCTTATGAACCTCGTAGGCGAGCTCGTGATCGATCGTACCCGGCTATCGCAGATAGTGCAGGACCTGAGGCAACATGGCGGTGAAATCGAGGAAATTGCTGAAGACCTGAGCCGGACGGGCGGGCATGTTGGGCAGATAACTGCGCAGCTGCAAGAGTACATAATGAAAGCCCGGATGGTTCCTCTTGAGAACATCTTTAAGAAATTCCCTCGCATGGTGAGAGATCTAGCGCAGAGATCGCAGAAGAAGATAGAGTTCATCGTGAACGGGGAGGAAACAGAACTAGACCGTTCTGTCATCCAGGAGATAGGGGATCCTTTGATTCACCTCTTGAGAAATGCGGTGGACCATGGGATAGAATCCCCTGAAGAACGAGAGCGCCTGGGCAAGCCGCCAGTCGGAACCATTAAACTCTCGGCCTCTCACAGGGAGGGCCGGATCGTAATAGCTGTCGAGGATGACGGCAGGGGTATTGATGCGTCCAAAATCAAGCAGAGCGCCCTGACAAAGGGCATAATCACAGAAGATCTGGCCGCTCATCTATCAGAGAATGATCTGATCAATTTGATTTTTGTGCCGGGGTTCAGCACATCTGAAGAGGTAAACGAGATCTCTGGCCGCGGAGTGGGAATGGACGTAGTCAAAAGGAACATCGAGAAAGTGAGCGGCACCATAGAGATCGAGACTCGTGTTGGGAAAGGGTCCACATTTTATATAACGCTGCCGTTGACTCTTGCCATACTCCGTGCTCTATTGGTGACGGTAAATGGCATAACTTATGCAATTCCTCTGAGTTCAATTCGCGAAATCGTCAGGGCCGGCCGGTCTGACATAAAGACCGTGCGGGGCGGAGAGGTGATAATGCTCCGGGATTCGGTGCTCCCGCTATTCAGGCTCAGGGAGGCCCTGGGGGATAGTATTGGCGCAGAATACGGAAAAGCATATTGGGATTCGGGGAAAGAGGACTTCGTCGTGATAGTCGAGACAGGGCCACGGCGGGTGGGGCTTGCTGTAGATGGCTTGATAGGCGAGGGTGAGGTAGTTCTCAAGAGCCTCAGCCGCTTCCTGGGAGATTTGAGCGGTATTGCAGGCGCCACGATCCTCGGGGACGGGAGCGTGGCTTTGATCGTAGATGTGCCGAGTCTCGCCAAGAGGCTTACTTGGCGTCAGACGAGGGTCGCGGTATGAACTGGTAGCGAAGGGGGGTAGGGCGCGTTTTCCCTCTCAGTAAGCTGGGAGGCTTCCCGCGCCAGCTTTTGTGACCAAGGTACTGGTAGTAGATGATGCAGCATTTATGAGAATGCGCGCCGTCAAGTTGCTACAAGAGAATGGCTACGAGGTGGTCGAGGCAGCTGACGGATTGGAAGCAGTGGAGAAATATGTTCAGGAAAAGCCAGATGGTGTCCTGATGGATATCACCATGCCAAATATGGATGGGATCGCGGCGGTGAAGGAAATCAAGAAAATAGATCCAAAAGCCAATATCATCATGTGCAGCGCTCTGGGACAGCAGTCCATGGTGCTCGAGGCCATAAAGGCCGGAGCTAAAGATTTTGTTGTCAAACTATTTCAGCCTGACAGGATATTAGCTGCAATAAAAAAATTCGCGGGATGATCGCTACCCCCGGTGATATCGAGGAGGGCGATTTCTTGGCTTTCAAAAAAACGCGGGTCCTAGTTGTGGACGATTCCGCCTTTATGCGTAAAGTCATAAGTCGTATGATCTCCAGCGATCCGGAACTGGAAGTAGTGGGGATTGCAAGAGATGGAGTCGAAGCCCTCGAAAAGCTTCATGGCACCCAGCCTGATGTGATAACCCTTGATGTAGAGATGCCGAGGATGGACGGCCTCGAGGCCCTGAAAGCTATCATGGCTGAGCGCCCGACGCCTGTTGTGATGCTGAGCGGCCTTACAAAGGAAAACGCGGATACAACAATAAAGGCACTGGCGCTGGGTGCCGTGGATTTCGTGACTAAGCCCTCAGGCGCTATATCTCTGGACATCGAGAAGGTAAAAGACATCCTTCTATCAAAGATTCGCCTTGCCAGGAGGGCAAAGCTTCGCCTCATGGTAGAGCGCGGTCAGGGTGTTTCCAACCATAAATCTCTGCATAGTGGCATATCTGTCATGCCAGATAAGAAGGACTCACCTTTTTCAGGATCGGAGGGACAAAGGCCGGCTGATATAACGGTGGTCATTGGCAGTTCTACCGGAGGCCCCGGTGCCCTCCAGGAGGTTGTCCCCAGGTTGCCTGGTGACCTTCCGGCAGGCGTGCTGGTGGTGCAGCATATGCCCAGAGGCTTTACCCGTTCTCTTGCCGCCAGGCTGGATGAGATGTCCAAGCTCCACGTGGCAGAGGCTTCCGATGGTGATCTTGTCGCCCCGGGGGTTTGCCTTGTAGCCCCTGGAGGGAGGCATCTTGTGGTCAGAGCCGATCACAGGGTGAGTCTTAGAGATGATCCTCCGGTCCATGGAGTGAGACCATCTGTTGATGTTACTCTAGAGTCAACGGTCAAGGTCTTCGGCAAGAATGTGATCGGCGTAATCATGACCGGCATGGGGTTTGATGGCGCATACGGAATCTCTATGGTAAAGAATGCAGGGGGAATCGCCATAGCTCAAGATGAGGCCACTTCAGTGGTATGGGGGATGCCCAGGGCAGTGGTAGAGATGGGATATGCAGATTTCGTTTGTCCACTTGAAAATATCGCTGAAGCTGTTGTCAAATCACTTGAGGGATTTGCGGCTGCCTCTATGGAAGGAAGCAAGTGAGAGATGATTTCTGGTTTTCCAAAATTTGCAGAGAGAGAGATACCAGCGAACGAATTCGAGTTTTTCAGCCGTAAGGTTTTAAATCTTACCGGGATCGACTTGAGGCCATACAAGGCCAGTTTGATGGAGCGCCGGCTGCGGGCCATGATGACCAGGGCCAATGTAGATAATCTGGTCACCTATGCCCAGCTTCTGCAGCGTGACCCGTTGAGATTAGAAGAGTTTCGCAGCTGGTTTACCATAAATGTATCGGAATTTTTCAGGAACCCTGATAAGTTCGCAGAACTCAGAAAGGTCATCATCCCTGAGCTCCTTAAATCAAGCCCGAATCTGAAGGTCTGGAGCGCAGGATGCTCCAATGGGAGCGAGCCTTACTCGGTGGCTATAATCCTGAAAGAAGATGCGCCCGGCGGCCGCCATCAGATCTTCGCCACGGACATAGACCCTGAGGCGCTGGCCATTGGCATAAATGGCGTATATGGGGAGCGTGATCTTGGAACGAATGTAGATACCGCGCTGCGCAAGAAATACTTCGACCAGGTCGAGGATAAATTCAAGATACATGACAGCCTCAAACGCATGGTGAGATTTCAGATTCATGATCTATTACGGGACGAATATCCGAGCGGGTTTGATCTGATTCTGTGCAGAAATGTGATCATCTATTTCACGGAAGAGGCCAGAGATGAGATCTTTCGCAAATTCCATGATTCCCTGAAGCCAAACGGGGTGCTCTTCGTGGGAGCAACGGAGAGTATTTTAAATGCCCGTGAAATTGGGTTTGAAATGATTTCGCCATTTTTTTACAGGAAAACTGGCTGAATTAACAGCCCTATGTCCTTATGAGGGGCCCTGACAGGAGGTATATGTAATGAAAGCCCAGTTCGTCAATCCATTTGTATCTGCTGCATACCAAGTAATTCAGGCAGAATTGCAATCGAGTGTTGAAAGAGGGCCGCTTTCCCTCGAAGAATCCCAGTTTACCAATAGAGATATCACGGTAATGATTGGAGTCACCGGACCTGTCCAGGGAGTGGTGATGTATAGCATGTCACGGGAAACGGCGAAGAAGATGGTCGAGGTCATGATCGGACAACCGGTAGCAGAATTCGATGCCATGGCTGAGAGCGCTATAAGCGAGCTTGGGAATGTAATCACGGGTGTTGCCGCGGCCGAGCTTGAAAAGGCAGGTTACAGCTGCAGAATATCACCACCTACTTTGGTCATGGGCGAGCATACCGTTATATCTACTGTGAATATCCGCCGCCTCGTAGTAACTCTTACCACCCAATTCGGTGAGCTGGAGATAAGTCTTGCTCTGGAGGAGGCGCGCGCCGGCGCCAAGGATGTGGGATTTACCGTCGTCCGGCGAGGGTAACTCTTTTCCCCCGGTGATACGCCACCAGCTCTGCGAGAAAAAATTTCCCGCATAACCTTTGACAGCATCATTTGCTGATGGGGCCGGAAGGTCGTCTATCTGGATAATTGAAGGATAGCGGCCTTTTTTATGTGGCATCAGTTTTGCAATAAATAGAGTCCGGCCTGCCTAATATGGCAGATTCCCTAAGTATCGAAATGTCGAAGGACACTGGTGAGGGGTTGGGGATATGGCCGGGTTATTCACAAGTCCGATCTTTCTTGCCTGTCATAGGGCGCTTGATGCTTTATCCCTTCGCCATCAGGCGATCTCAAACAACATAGCCAACGTCAATACGCCCGGGTATAAGGCCATGGAAGTGTCGTTCGAGGCAGAACTGGAGCGGGCTCTCAAGGAGCAGGGCGATCCAGTAGCTATCTCTGATGCGGAGATTACTGTGACACGCGAGAATACTGTCTACCGGGCCGACGGAAATAGCGTGGATGTCGACCGCGAAATGGCGAGGCTTGCAGAAAACACGGAGCGATATAACGCAATAGCGCAGCTTGTTTCAACGAGGCTAAGGATGCTCCGGAGCGTGGTAAACGAAGGAAGGAGATAGCATGGGCATCTTTTCTACAATGGCTATAAGCGCCTCAGGCATGACGGCAGAGCGCTTGAGGATGGATGTCATAAGCAATAACATCGCCAACGCAAATTCCACCCGCACTCCCAAAGGCGGTCCATATCGTCGGCAGCAGGTCCTGTTCAGCGCTGTTCTTGGTGATACAGTCAAAGGTTATATGGCGAAGTCAGATGGACCTGCGGGTCACAACCCAATAGGCGGTGGCGTCAGGGTAGTAGGAATCGTCGAGGACCCATCCCCGCCGAGACTCGTCTACGACCCGGATCATCCAGATGCCGATCAGAACGGCTATGTTCACATGCCGAATGTAAATATATTGGCAGAAATGGTGGACATGCTCTCGGCGACAAGGGCTTATGAGGCTAATGTGACCGCATTGAGCGCCGGAAAGGCAATGATAGCAAAGGCATTAGAAATAGGGAGAGTGTAGAGGATTCGTGTTGAAAATGGACAGAGTGGTGGCCATCTAGCCACTATACAGGAGGGAAACTCATGGTTTCCGGCATAATACCCATCGATCCAGCGAGTATACGCCCCATTGAACCTATAGATGCTGGGATCTCTCGCGCCGGCGGGCTTTCTGCTGTTGGGGGATTCTCCCCGATGGATAACCAGGGGGCCCAGCAACTCGTCACCGACTTTGGACAGCTCCTTTCAAATGCGCTTGATTCCCTCAAGGGGCTCCACGCTCAGGCTGACGAGTTAGTGAAAGATCTGGTGACCGGGAAATCGGTAGATCTACATGATGTGATGATCGCAGTGGAGAAGGCTAGCATAGCGCTGGATTTGGGACTCCAGCTCAGGAACAAAGCTGTGGAAGCCTATCAGGAAATCATGAGGATGCAGGTGTGACTAGATGCCGGGAGTAGATACACAGCCAGAGGTTTCGCGGCAATCAATATTTAGCAGACTCTCCCGTCCACAGTGGCTCATGATATTGGTGGCGGCCGGACTCGTTCTGGTAGCTATCGTCCTTTTGGTGATGAGGGGCGGTGGGCCAGATCTAGTGCCCCTCTATATCAACATGAGCATGGATGATGCCGCGAGCGTAGTGGCCAAGTTGAAAGAAATGGGTGTCAAATATTCACTGGTCGATGGAGGGCGTACCGTGATGGTCCCGTCAAAAGATCTCTATGATCTCAGGCTTCAACTCGCCAGTGAAGGGCTTCCCGCAGGAAGCGGCGTTGGTTTCGAGATCTTTGACAAGACCAATTTCGGGGCGACGGAATTCAGCCAGCGGGTGAATTACCTTAGAGCATTGCAGGGTGAGCTGACACGGACCATCATGCAGATGGCGGAGGTAGACCAGGCCAGGGTCCACCTGGTGATTCCTGAACAGGAGCTGTACCTGCAAAAGGAAAAGCCGGCTACAGCTTCAGTGATGTTGAAACTCAAGCCTAGCGCGAGCCTCTCCAAAAAGCAGGTGCAGGGGATTCGCCATCTCGTGGCCAGTGCCGTGGAAGGCATGAAACCAGAGAATGTCACTGTCCTAGATATATTTGGCAATGTGCTGTCGCAGCCTGCTGATAGCCCAGATGCTCTAGCTGGGGCTTTGACTCTATCTCAGCTTGAGGCGAAAAGGGCCTTTGAAAAAGAGTTGGAATCGAGTATAGCTGGCATGCTTGAAAGGGTATTGGGCCCTGGGAAGTCATCAGTCAGGGTCAGCGCAGACATCGATTTCAACCAGGAGGAAACTAGCAGCGAAATTTATGAACCAGGCGCGAATGGCCAGGGCGTAGTGCGAAATAGGAAAACGCTCGATGAGTCCTTTTCCAGTACGGAAGGGCAGGGAACCGGGGTTGTTCCAGGGGTCAGTAGCAATGTCCCGGCAGGCCTGGCGGGCGCTCCCACTTACCAGGGCACCGTTGGTGGGGGGTCGTCGCAGCAGACGCGCCGGGAGGAGACCATCAATTATGAGATAACAAGGCGCATTGAAAAGAGGGTCAAGGCTCCTGCCAGGATAGCCAGGCTATCAGTTGCGGCCATCGTGGATGGCAATTTGACCCCGGCCCAGCTCAATTCTGTCACTCAGGCGGTATCTGCAGCAGCCGGCATTGATCCTGCAAGGGGCGATACTGTTGTGGTAGAAGCAATGCCATTTGACCGCTCGTTCCTGGACGCTGAAAGGCAGGCAATGGCTGCTGAGGCTGCAAAAGCCGCCGCTTCCAAAGGATTTGATCTTATGCAGATCCTACCTTACATGGTAGCAGGGTTTGTCCTTCTCCTGCTGGCCACCATCCTGTTGGTGAGGGCCAGGAGACGACGTCTTGCCGCGGCCGGCATGGCCCCTCAGGCCGCTGCCATAGAAGAGGAATTAGAAGCGCCACTGCCGGCAGAGGCTGTTCCGGAGAAGGCGCAAGAGCCAGAGTTCGCATTTGAAGAGGGCATCGAAGGCAAGATCGAGCAGCTTGTGATGAGCAAGCCGGATGTGGCCGCCCGGGTCATTGAGACCTTCCTATCTGAATGAGGAGGATGAATACCAAGTGCCGGACGCTGTGGAGATTCAAAAGGCACAACTCACGGGAAGGCAGAAGGCCGCCATTGTCCTCCTGAGCCTTTCCCAGGATGCGGCGGCTCAGATCCTGAGGTTCTTGGATGAGGCGAAGATTCAGCAGCTGACAATAGAGCTTGCCAATCTAAAGAGCATCAAACCCCAACTTCGAAGAGCTGTGCTCCAGGAGTTCTTTGATCTTTGTACGGCTCAGCAGTATGTTTTGCAGGGCGGAATTGACTATGCGCATCAGATTCTGGAAAGGGCTCTTGGTGCCCACAAGGCATCGGAGATTTTGAGCAGGATCACGAGCGCCATGGGATCCGTTCCATTTGCCTTTATGAAGAATATGGATCCGTCCCAGGTCCTCAGCTTCCTTGAGGCCGAGAGTCCGCAAACCATAGCCCTGGTCCTGGCACATCTCAAACCAGAGATGGCTGCACAGGTCATGTCCGGTCTCCCGCCGGAGCTTCAGGCAGAGACATCCAGGAGGATCGCCACCATGGACCATACCGCTCCTGATGTTATAAGGGAGGTGGAGAAAGTCCTTGAGCAGAGGATGTCGTCGCTGGGAAGTGAACGGGCCCAGGCGGTTGGCGGAGTAAAGGCTCTTGTTGATGTCATAAACAAGGTGGATCGAGGGACAGAAAAGGCCATCCTGGATCGCCTTGAACGGGATGATCCGGAGCTTGTAGATGAAATCAAGAAACTCATGTTTGTCTTTGAGGATATAGCGCTTCTGGATGACAGAACCATCCAGACCATATTGCGCGAAATTGACATGAAGGATCTCACACTGGCGCTCAAGGCAGCAGGTGAGGAAGTTCAGGCCAGGATATTCAAGAATATGTCAGAACGCGCCGCCGCCATGCTCAAGGAGGATATGGAATTTATGGGTCCTGTTCGCCTTCGCTTGGTGGAAGAGGCTCAGCAGAGAATCGTGAACGTCATCCGGAGGCTCGAGGATGCCGGGGAAATCGTGATAGCCAGAGGTGGCGGGGAGGATGAGATAGTTGTCTAGTGTGATGAAGTCCATTCCCTCCATATTGGGATCCGGATCGGGCCCCGGGGCCCCTGACCATGAGGCTTCAAGCTCTGTAGCTTCAGGTTTTGGGGCTATATGGAGGGCTCCGGAATTGCATGGAAGGCCGAGAATCCGGATGGAAGCCGCCAAAGCTTATGATGATGCGGTGGCCAGGGCAGCCAGGCTGCTAGAGCAAACTCGCGAAAAGGCTGAAGAACTCATCGATGCTGCAAGGGCTGAAGCTGAGAGGATTATTGCGCAAGCGCGAGATATGGAGGCCCAGATCAAGAATGAAGCATTTCGGTCGGGTTATGAAGATGGGCGCAAGGAAATAGAAAAGACCATGATGAGCAAGATAGAGGGACTTATTACGGGACTCGACAAAGCCAGGGAGGCCATACTCGGTCAGAGGATGGAAGCCATGAAATCTGCGGAGGGGGAGCTTGTGGACCTTGCATGTGAGATAGCATCCAGGATCATATGCGCTGAGATTGCCCGAGATAATTCATCCGTTGTGAATGTGGCCAAGGAGGCCCTCAGATACACCACAGGAGAGGGAAGGATCGTTGTGAGAGTGGCGGATGCCGATCTGGAGGCCGCAACAAATGCCCTGCCCCAGCTCGAGGCAGTCATTGATGGGATACATGAGCTCGAGATACTCCCAGATCCCAGGGTGGAATCAGGGGGATGTATCGTTGAGACTGAGTATGGCACTGTGGATGCCAGGATTTCGCAACAATTGAGCCAGATAAGGAGACATTTCGATGATGCCAGGGCAGCCAGCGCAGAATGAAGGCTGTGGTCAGGTTATAAGCCTTGAGAAATATAGAAAGGCGGTCCGCGCGGGATCCACATTCAGGATCACGGGCAGGGTCTCGCAGGTCATTGGCCTCGTGGTGGAGTCTGTCGGTCCTTTGGCGAGGATCGGGGAGCTGTGCTATATCTCGCCGGCCGGGCGTGCGCCTGCTATAGAGGCTGAAGTTGTCGGATTCCGTGAGGGGAAGGTCCTCCTGATGGCCTTGGGGGATTTGAGCGGTATAAAGCCAGGCAGCGAGGTAGTGGCCTCCGGGAAAAAACTTGCAGTCAAGGTTGGGCCAAAGCTCCGCGGCAGGGTAATCGATGGACTTGGCAAGCCACTTGATGGGCTTGGACCAATAGAATGGGTCCATGAATATCCGATCGAGAATTCACCGCCTAACCCCCTGGAACGAGAGCGCATAACTGAGCCCCTTTCGGTGGGGATCAGAGCTATAGATGGACTTTTGACCTGTGGAAAGGGTCAAAGAGTAGGGATCTTCTCGGGAAGCGGCGTTGGCAAGAGCACCCTTTTAGGCATGATCGCACGCAATACTGAAGCTGACGTGAGCGTCATAGGCCTCATTGGTGAGAGAGGCCGTGAGGTCAGGGAATTCATTGAAAAAGACCTCGGACCCGAGGGTCTCAAGCGATCGGTTGTTGTGGTGGCCACATCAGATAGGCCGACCCTGGTCCGGATAAAGGGAGCTCTCCTGGCGACCGCCATTGCCGAATATTTCCGCGACCAAGGATGTGACGTGATGCTGATGATGGATTCCCTTACCAGATTTGCTATGGCGCAGCGAGAGGTCGGCCTTGCCATCGGTGAGCCGCCTACAACTCATGGTTACACCCCATCGGTATTTTCGCTGCTTCCGAAGCTTCTGGAGAGAGCAGGCACTTCAAAGAAAGGCACGATCACGGGACTTTATACGGTGCTGGTGGAAGCGGATGACATGAATGAGCCGGTAGCTGATGCGGCGAGAAGCATTTTAGATGGGCACATCGTCCTTTCCCGTGAGCTTGCCGCCATGAACCATTATCCTGCTATAGACATTCTAAACAGCGTCAGCAGAGTCATGGTGGACATCGTGCCTGATGAACATAAATTGGCAGCCGGCAAGCTCCGCGATGTTCTTGCGACTTATAAGGACGCGGCTGATCTCATAAACATCGGAGCCTATGTGCCAGGGAGCAATCCAAAGATAGATTATGCCCGTGAAATGATCCAGGGCGTAAATGATTTTCTCGTTCAAGGGATAGAGGAAAAAAGCGATTTAACAGAGGCTCGCTCGAAGCTATGTGAGCTCTTCAGCAGCAAAAACATCGTAGAAGCCACGCCCGTGGCAAGGCAGCGTTCCATGGCAGGTGGTAGGTTGCCATGAAGGCATACAAATTCAGACTTGAACCAGTTCTCCGGGTCCGCCGGAAGCATGAGGAAATAGCGAAGCAGGAACTCGCGAAAGCCCAGGCCATTCTTGCCGAAAAAAAGGCTATCGTAAATGAACTGGGCGAGATTCATTCCTTGACCTGCCAGGAGCTGAAGGATGCACAGGATTTGGGCCCCGGAGATGAAATTGATGTGATGAGCGTGGCCCTTTACAACAGATATATAACTTCACTTGATGTTGAAATGAAAGCGCAGAAGAAGGCCTTAGATGAACTGGCAAAGCAGGAAGACAAGGCACGGCAAGAAGCGGTCGAGGCCCGGAAAAAGACGCGCATCCTGGAAAGGCTGAAAGAAAAAGGGCGGGCTATGCATTTGGCCGAATCTGTCCGTCTTGAACAGGCGGACCTAGATGAGATAGGGCAGAGCAGATTTGCAAGACAACATCGCTAACCCCGAGGGTCCGGGGTGCCCCCCACCCCCCTTTGACGCCCCGGGCCCTTATTATATATAAATATCGCCCGCTAGTGGGCATGGGACACCATTAGGAGGATGAAGGTCCCTGGGTGATTGGATTGTTTTGAAAGAGCAGCTTGAGATCAACTTCCCCTATAGAGGGATTGTTTTCAAAGCTCACCTGGAAGGGAGGTGAATAATGTAAGTGGAAGCGCTTGGAACAGTAATTCAGATTCCAGGGGCTAGCGGGCCGGGGAAGTCAACCCGTATAGGGACCACGGCTATTGCAGGCGACCAGGCGGTCTTTGCCTCGTTTGAAGATATCATCTCATCATTATCAAAATCCAAGGTGGACCGCTCTGTGCCTTCTGATAACCTTTATTCCGCGCGTCCGGGTCGTAGCGTGGGTGATAGTCTAGATGCGCACGGGGATGAACCGCTACCGGCAGCGACATCTGCGAAAGGGAGCAAGGCGCATGATGGAACGCTAAAGGGCCACAATGAGGTGGGAGATGGACCTTCGAAAGATTTCGTCCCCATTGGCCCCATCCATCCCGGCCTTTTGTCATTGGCTGAGGTTCCCGGCCCTTTGACGGGAATTCCTGGGTCACATGGGGTGAAGAGCGAGATTCCTGAGCAGATCCTAGATGGGCTCGTTGGCCAGGTTCAACCCGTCAGCATACAATCTGCAGGGAGATGGTTGTCCTGGAAAGGAATGTCCCCGCTAAGGCATGATTTGGCAAACGGGGGTGCCCTGGGCGCTGAGCAGAATCAGCCAATGACTTCCTTCAACTTACAGCGCGAAGTGAATCCGGCAAATGTAGACCTCCTTGATGAGAAGATCTTTCTTATTGAGAAAGAAGGCAGTGATAGCGGCATCTATAACCCTGTTGCTGCCGAGGCGGCCGGGACGGAGCTGCCGGATGGAAACCCATCCCAGGATGTGTCCGATCCCGTGCCAGGACCTCCATTGGCGCCGCAGAGCGATGGCGATTCTAATTTCATGCAGGCGGCAGAGCCTGGCTCTCCCTATATGAAAGCCCTATCGCCTCTGAGTCATGAGTTTCCCTCTGAAATAAAGCTGATCAGCGAGGATGGCCCCTCCAGGGGAGAATCTATCCAGATGGGCCCGGCCCCGGAAGAAGGCCCAATCCTTGCTCAGGAATCACAGGTTTTCGGGCCTCAGAATGAGGCCAATCCACCTGCGGTGACGGGGGCGACCACGGGGACGGCCGAATTCTATACATCTTACGAAGTCATCGCGGGGCCGGATTTACTCCCGGCTATCAATATCGGGACGGAAGGTGATAGCCGGGCAGAGGGCGACATGCAGGTGGCGGGTGATGCCCTCGTGGATGGTAGCACGGTGGATGGTAGGGCCAGGACGGACGTTGGCGTCCGAATGGATATCGGCGCCAGGGGCAGTGGCGATGCTGAGGCTTTTCTGGCACTTGGCGATATGCGAGATGCAACGGAGGTAACCCTCCAGCCCACTCGCGATGTGCGGGGTGCAGCTATTCAGCAAAGCCATGATAAGCAAGATATCGTCCCCCGGGGACCGCGTGATATACGAGGGGCAATGATCCACGGGCAGCAGAGTCTCCAGGATCTCGTCCGAGGGGACGAGGCCCGTGACCTTATTGCAGGTAAGCAGTCCATCGAAAATAGTCAGAAGGCGGCCGATGTCGTCTCCCAGGACAGGGTCGATGGGGAGATGGCGAACACCAATAACCAGGGCAGGGCGAGCGGTAACGTGGGGAGGACGGGAGGCAAGACTGGGGATTCGAGGGTATATACCTTTAAGGCGCATTCCGATACGGTGCCTGATAATAGATATTTCAGCCTCAGGGATGAGAACGACGCCAAGGTAGATGCGGGCCGGACCCAATCTCCTGTTATGCATTCCCATGCTAATATAATGGCTGGCCCCAACCATGAGACAGGGGCTGAATCAGGGGTACATGCAGATCTACATAATGGGCGTCCGGATGTAAAAGGGGCGATTGGGGGAGATAGTGCAGGGTCGCAGATTGACGATGCTGGACGTGTCAGCTTACACGATATAGCAGGGAAGTCAGGTGGCAGGATTTCTCTTGATCGTGAAATAAAACATCCCGACACGCCTCCTACCTTCCGGGAAATAGCGCAGCAGGTAGTCGAAAGGGCTGCACTCAGGATCCGGCATGGCGATAGCGAGATGTTCATTCAGTTGAAGCCTGAAAGCCTGGGTCGGGTACATATAATGGTGGCGGAGGAAGGCGGGTCAGTTACCATAGGTATCCGTGCGGAGAATGGGATTACAAGGAATCTGCTGGAGGCAGGCTTGGGTGAGCTTAGATCCCTTCTGGCAGATAATGGCGTCAAGGTGAGTCAGGTTAATATTGCTGCTGATACCGGGGCCTGGGATTTTGCTTCAGGGGCCGGAGGCGATTTCTCATATTCCAGGCAACAAAGCCATGGCGCTCAACACGCACAAGAGGCCTATCTTCGGGAAGCCCCCATCTCTTCCGATAGGATACAGCTCCAGATAGGAGAGGCGCGTGTAAGGTCGCCGGGAAATTCATTGGATCGAGTTGTTTGAGGGGAGTCAACCCGTGACCAGGATCCAGGGAGGTGGATAGTTGTGGATCCAGCATCAATAAGCAGAGAAGTTTCTAGTATGAGGTCTGTAGCCATGAGGGGATTTTCATTCCCTTCGTATGATACAGCGTCACTCGGACGGTTCGAAAGGGTCTTTGCGGATAAATTGAAGCAGGACGCCGCTTATCATCCTGCGGCGCAGGGCATGAAAAGCAAGGCTGTCGTGCGCGCATCTGGCTCTCAAACCACATCAACGAACACGATTTCTGGATCACAGGATTTCCTGGGGAAAGACGACTTTTTGCAGCTTCTCGTGACCCAGCTCCGGTGCCAGAGCGTGGCAGAGCCTGTTGATCAGAAGGAATTGATTGCCCAGATGGCTCAATTGGCATCCCTGGAAGAGATGCAGAACATGAGCGTCGGGATCCAGAACCTCTTGGGTTCTCAGATTGCGCTACAGGCTGCAAGCCTGGTGGGCAAGACCGCGGTTGCGACTTTGCCTGATGGAACCAAAGTTGAAGGAGTCATTCAAGAAGTCAAGTTCGATAGCGGGCTACCGATTCTAGTGGTGAATAATCAGAACATTCCTATTTCGCATGTTACGTCTGTCAGGTGAGGAAGGAGGGCGAACAAGATGATAAGAGCTCTATTTGCAGGAGTATCTGGTTCCAGGGCTCATCAAACCAGGATGGATGTCATAGGCAATAACATTGCTAATGTGAATACCATCGCATTCAAATCAGGCAGGGTGACATTCGAGGATCTCATGTATCAAACGCTGAGGGGCGCTGCCGCGCCTACAGCCGATGGTCGGGGCGGGATCAACGGCGCCCAGGTCGGGCTCGGCACGCGGGTGAGGTCCATCGACACCTTGATTGGCCAGGGAAATCTTGAATACACTGATATCCCCACTGATCTTGCCATCGATGGAGCAGGTTACTTCATCGTTTCGGATGGAACCCGGAACTTCTACACCAGAGATGGGAGTCTGAGGTTCGATGCCAATGGCGTGCTTACACACGCTTCAACGGGCCTCAAACTACAGGGGTGGATGAGCCTGCGCTCTGATGGTACGGTGGATACCACAACGAAACTGGAAGATATAAGAATCCCACTGGGGGCCAAGATGAGCGCGAGAGCCACATCGCAGGTGAAGCTCGGGGGGAATTTGAATAGCAATGCGTCGGCTGGGGATAAGGTTGAGGTACAGATTGAGGTGTTTGATTCTCTTGGTAATGCGCAACAGCTTACTATGACATTGACGAAAGATGTAACAGAGAGACAATGGAACGTGTCAGTGAGCGGGACTTCGCTGGGTTCTATTACTTTCGATGATCACGGTCAATTTGCATCAAGCACTGTCGGCACATATACACCCCCTCCTGGCCCTGGAGCCGCCTCGGTCCCCATCAAGCTCGATTTTTCCGCGCTCACCCAATACGCCGCCGATTTCTCGGTGAGGCCCACTTTCTGGGACGGGTATTCTGCCGGAGAACTCGAGGATTTTACGATCAGCAATGACGGCCAGATCGTAGGGATTTATTCCAATGGACAACATGAGGTCTTGGGTCAGCTGGCATTGGCCAATTTCGCAAACGCGGGAGGTCTTGCTGCGGCAGGAAGCAATCTTTATTCAGTGTCGCCCAACTCAGGAGCTGCGCTTATCAGCCGTCCCACCGCAGGCGGATGCGGCAAGGTGGCATGCGGGGCGCTGGAGATGTCCAATGTCGATCTTGCCCGGGAATTCACTGATATGATCATTACTCAGCGAGGTTTCCAGGCTAATTCCAGAATTATCACCACAGCTGATGAGATGCTCCAGGAATTGATAAACCTCAAGAGGTAATGCAGGAGTGCGGGTGGGTCTGACTTCAGTCAACTGAGCCAATAGGCGTCGCTGGCATTCGGTCCGTATCAAGGAATTTGAGAGGAAGGAATTGAGATGATCAGGGTAAACAGGCTCGACGGCACCGAACTGGTGCTCAATGCTGACCTGGTTGAATGTGTCGAGGCCAGGCCGGATACAGTGATCACCCTGACTTCGGGCAAAAAACTGATAGTGCGGAATTCTGTGGATGAAATCTATGCCAAATTCATCGAGTATAAACGTCTCATCAACGAGTGCCTGGGGACGGTAAAGACAGAAGGGTGATATACGTATGGATCTTATGTCTTATCTCGGCCTGATTTCAGGGTTGATCTTAATCGGGCTTGGCATCAGCTCAGGCGGGAGTCTCCTGGCCTTTTGGAACGTGCCATCCCTCATGATCACCCTCGGGGGAACGGTGGCGGCGACCCTGCTCAACTTCCCTTTCGTTGACCTCAATAGTGCGGTAAGGGCGCTTAAAATCGTTTTTACCGAGAAGCTCGATGATCCGGCTGACGTCATCATGGAGCTGATTTCGCTTGCCGATAAAGCCCGCCGCGAGGGTCTGCTGGCCCTGGATACCAGCCTGGATCTTATAGAGGATGCGTTCTTGAGAAAAGGATTGCAGCTGGTGGTTGACGCGACGGATCCCGAGCTCATCCAGGAGATCCTCGAGACTGATATAGACAATCTTGAAAGCAGGCACCGGGCGGGCCGGAGGGTCTTTGAATCGATGGCCACCTATGCCCCGGCTTTCGGTATGATAGGAACTCTCATAGGATTGATCCAGATGCTTCGGAATATTGATAATCCTAGCTCTGTGGGACCGGCAATGGCTGTCGCCCTTGTCACTACCTTCTATGGGGCCATGCTGGCTTACCTGATATTCATTCCGATAGCTGGGAAACTGGCCGTCAGGAGTCAGAAGGAAATGCAGATCCGGCAAATAATGCTGGAAGGAATCCTATCCATCCAGGCCGGCGATAACCCCAGGATTGTTGAGGAGAAGCTGAGATCGTATCTTGCGCCCGGCCAAAGGGAACGGGTTTCCTACAGCGCTCAAATGGTGACGTCACATGAATAAGAGATCTAAAAAGAGAAATACCGATGAGGGTGGAGTGGCAGGGGCCCCTCCATGGATGACCACATATGGCGATCTTGTGACTCAACTCCTTTGTCTTTTTGTGCTGCTATTTGCCTTTTCATCCATTGATCTACAGAAGTTCAAGGATGTGGTCATGTCCCTAAGAGGGGCTCTTGGGGTCCTCACATCTGGGTCAAGTCCGCTGGATCTGGCCGAGCTACCAGCGCCAGCCCCGCCATCCCAATTGCAGAAGAAGGATGACGGGACAGCCGGTCTTGTGAAGGCAATGGGAAGATTCAGGACCTATCTGAAAGATAAGGGGCTAACAAACGACGTCCAAATTACCCTCGAGGAACGCGGGCTTGTGGTGAGTTTCATGGACAAGGTCCTTTTTGATCTTGGCGAGGCCACCCTTCGCCCTGAAGCTAAGACTGTGCTCAAGGATGTAGCGGCGGTTTTGAAGACGCTGCCAAATGATATACGCATCGAGGGCCATACCTGTGATTTGCCAATTCATAGCGCGGCATTTCCTTCCAACTGGGAACTGTCAACGGCGCGGGCTACTTCGGTATTGAGATATCTGGTGGAATCCCTTGGCATGGAGCCTTCCAGGTTCTCGGCCATGGGCTATGGCGAATACCATCCCAAGGTGCCGAATGATTCAGAGAAGCACAGGGCCCTGAATCGGAGGGTTGATATGGTGATTCTCGCGGAGAAGAGAAATTGGGAGGAACCGCCACCCATCGAATCAGAAGCAGGAGCTGGGGCAGGGTCCGGGGCAACGGGACCGGAGCGAAAGACCGGGGCACAGTAACGGGAAATCCAGTTATGATGCGCCCGCATCGATCGGGCGATGATCAAGGAAGGGAGATTACAGGGGGGAATCATCGCAATGGCGCAATCAATCAGACCTTTGCGCAGCGCCCAGGGAGCCTTTGTTTCCAAAAAGGCATTCGGCAACGGCACAGCCAAGCTCATCATCGCACTGGTTGTCCTGGGGCTGGGCATTGGCGGAGGGATATATTTCGGGCTCAGGGAGCTTACTCCCGCGGACATGCCTAAATCAAAGAGCGCGATAGCTCCTGGGCCAATTCAGGAATTCGACTCAGTGGTGGTAAACGTGGCAGGGACCAATGGGGAACGGTATCTTAAGGCTGCAGTGGCCCTTGAGCTCACGACGCCGCAGGCAAAACGCGAGCTTGAAGTGAGAAAGGCCGAGGCTCGGGATATCATCATTTCGCAGCTTTCATCGATGCCATTGGGGAAGCTTCAGATAGAAAAGGGCAGGGATGAACTCAAGCAGGGTATTCAGAGAGCGATCAATGACCTTCTAATGCAGGGCAAGGTTGAAAGGGTCTACTTTACAGAGTTTGTTATACAGTGAAGCAAATTCCTTCCGGGGGAAAAAGTAAATGCCTGAGATATTATCACAAGAAGAGATAAATGCTTTGCTCTCCGCGCTTACCGGTGAATCAGTAGGAGAGAGCGCGGCTCCAGAGCCTGTGCCAGTTGAGAGTCGCGTCATAAAGCCATATGACTTCCGGAGACCTGATAAGTTTTCCAAGATCCAGCTCAGGACCCTCCAGTTCATGCACGAGACATTCGCCCGCCATGCATCCACTGCCTTATCGGCCTTCTTGCGGGCGCCCATAAAGCTCAGCCTTACACTGGTAGAGCAACTGACTTTCGATCAATTCATTTCTTCTTTGCCTGTGCCGACGGCCGTCGGGATCATCGATATGGCTCCGCTGGATGGCAAGGCGGTTCTTGAAATCAATCCCAGTGTTGTATTTCCTATGGTGGATAGACTGCTAGGCGGTCGGGGGAAGGTCGATGACTTCTCTGAGAAAGCAAGGGATTTGAGCGACGTGGAGAGTGTCCTGGTGCGCAGGATAATCGCAAGGCTGCTAGAGGCATTCGCTAATACCTGGCAGAACATTGTTCCCTTTGAGGTCAAACTCGATGTCCTTGAATCAAATCCGCAGTTTGTGCAGGTCATGTCGCCGGGTGATACTGTCGTAGCCATTGCCTTTGATATATCTTTCGGGGACGCGACGGGCACCATGAGTCTTTGCCTTTCTTATATCACCTTGCAGCCTATATTGCCGAAACTTAGTGCGCAGCAGTGGTTTACAGAACGGCGCAAGACTCTGAGCGACCAGAAGCGTGATATCTTGAAACGAAAGCTTGACTCTGTGAGGCTCCCGGTTTCGGCGCAGATCGGCCATGCGACACTTACCGTCGATGAAATCCTGAATCTTCAGCCGGGGGATGTTATTATGTTGGATCATAAAGCCTCAGACGACATCGAAATACATGTGGCTTCACGGGCGAGATTTTGCGGAAAACCGGGCGCAATCGGCAAGCGGCTAGCAGTCAAGATAACTGGGATTATCGGCGAAGAGGGAGGTTGTATGTAATGAACCCTGATGATACCGGCATGGTCGATTCTTTACAGGGAACAGAAGAATCAGGAGCGAATCCAGAACAGGGCGGACAGGCCAAGGATGAGGAGATAAAGGAGACAGAGGCAAAGGGGGCAATGGCGAAAGGAGTTCTTAATCCTCATGAGGCCGCTGCGGTGTCATTCGATCAGTTGAGCCCGGCTTCTGGTGGCGCGCCAACCAGCAAAATCGACCTTGTGCTTGATCTGCCGCTTCAGGTTACAGTAGAACTCGGACGGACCAATATGTTGATCCGGGACATTCTGGACCTCGGGCCCGGATCTGTGATCGAGCTAGATCGCATAGCAGGGGAACCTGTGGATGTCCTGGCCAATGGCAAGCTTATAGCCAAAGGCGAAGTGGTAGTCGTAGATGAGAGCTTTGGGGTGAGAATCGTCGACATCGTTGCCCCCGGGGAAAGGATCTCACAGAAATGAACGTTCCTTCCACTGCTGCCATGCTATTGCGGGCGATCTTCTCTTTGGCCACTATATTGGCTCTCATATTTGCATTAAGCTGGTTCTTGCGGCGCCTTCAGAAATTCACATACCACAGGGGAGATGCCGCGCGCCTTCTCAGTATCGAGGATTCATTGATGCTTGGCCCCGGTCGTTCCCTTTATGTGGTCCGCGCCGGAGACAGGAAAATATTGATCGGGACATCAGGCCAACATCTTGTATATCTTGGGGACCTGGCAAATCCGGTAGACGCGGGTCATGAATCAGGCGCCTGCGAAGATGCCGGCTCCAAATCTGATGGCGGAGGAAATGTCAGCCAAGGGTCTAGTGGCGCAGCCGACCTCTCGGGCGGACAGAATGACGGCCCGGGGGTTCACACACCTTTGATCTTGCTGGCTGGGATTGCGTTGGCGGGGACTATAGCAATAATGATGGCCAGTGCTACGTTTTTCCCAGGGAGAATCTCAGCGGCGCCATTGCCGCAGTTGCAAATCGGGGTCGGGCAGGCAACAAATCCCCAAGATGTAGTGACCTCACTGCAGATCCTTGCCATATTGACTATTCTCACCCTTGCGCCTGCGATCCTGATAATGATGACTTCATTTACCAGGATCGTGATAGTGCTGTCATTCGTGCGGAACGCCCTTGGCTTTCAACAGACTCCGCCCAACCAGGTTGTCATCGGCCTTTCGCTTTTTCTGACCCTATTTGTCATGGCGCCGACATTCAATAAGATAAATGAGACCGCGCTGCAGCCTTATCTCAAGGGCCAGTTGACTCAAGAGACGGCCTACAAGAATGCCATGGAGCCCATCAGGGAATTCATGTTCAAGCAGACCAGGGAAAAGGACCTGGCTCTCTTCGTGGGGCTCGCGAAGGCGGGTCGCCCCCGCAATCCAGGTGATGTGCCCACATATGTGTTGATACCTGCCTTTATCATCAGCGAGATTAAGACCGCCTTTGAAATAGGTTTTGTCATCTATATACCTTTTCTGGTTATTGATATGGTGGTGGCCAGCACTCTCATGTCCATGGGCATGCTGATGTTGCCCCCTGTTATGATCTCCTTGCCATTCAAGATACTGCTTTTTGTCATGGTCGATGGGTGGAATCTGGTCGTAGGATCTCTTCTCAAGAGCTTCCATGGTTAGGGGTGGGTGATATGACGCCAGAATTTGTCTTAGGCCTAGGTCAGCGGGCCATCTGGGTGACATTGCAGGTCACTTTGCCGATATTCATCTTCGCATTGGTGACTGGTGTCGTTGTGAGCATATTACAGGCTGTAACTCAGATACAGGAGGTCACCCTTGCCTTTGTTCCGAAGATCCTGGCCGTCATTCTTGCCCTGGTGATCTTCGGTCCATGGATGCTCAAGGTCCTTGTGGGGCTGGCAGCTGAGCTATTCAGCGGTATACCGGGATATATAGGGTAGTGGTCTCGGCATGCAAATTGATGATATGTTGACCAGGCAGCTCATAATATTCATTCTGCTTCTCGCCAGAATAGGAGGCATGTTTATCTATGCGCCAATCTTCGGCAGTTTCTCTATACCGGTTCGCATAAGGGTGATCATCGCGCTTGCCCTGGCTGGCATCATGACACCGTTACTGCATATGAAACCTGTCGGCTGGGATGGCCAGCCCTTGTCTCTTGCCTTGATGGTGCTCGACGAGATCGGCGTAGGATTAGTCATTGGTTTTGCCAGCGCCCTTTTCATACTTGCAACCCAGCTAGCGGGGCAATTCATCGACCTTCAGATAGGCTTCGGTTTCGTGAATGTAGTAGATCCTGTCTCAATGCGACAGGTCACCATCATGGGGCAGGTGGCCTACCTCCTCGGGACCCTCATATTCCTGGCCATCGATGGCCATCATCTCCTCATATCTGCCATTGCCAAGAGCTATGAAATCGTCCCTCCGGGGACCGGGGTGATTTTCCCGGCGATAAAGGCCGGGATCCTGGAGCTATTCTCCGGAGCATTTGCCATCGGCTTCAAGATCGCTTCTCCGGTCATAGTGGCTTTGCTATTAGTTGACGCGGCCATGGGGATCCTGGCCAGGACCGTCCCGCAGATGAACGTCTTTATCGTGGGTTTTCCCCTCAAGATAGTGGGCGGGCTTTTCCTTTTTGCCCTGTCTCTCCCGCTTGCTCTGGTGATGCTGAGGGGGCTCTTTGGCCATACAGAGACTGATATTCTTCTTATCTTGAAACGCCTTTCAGGGAGATGATGGGGATGGCAGGCGAGAACAGGACAGAGGCAGCGACACCCAAGAGGCGCCAGGAAGCGAGGCGCCGGGGGCAGGTGGCCAGGAGTATGGAGGTCAATACTGCAGTCATATTGTTGATCGCCACCGCCACAATGGGCGCCTGGGCCTGGAATGCCCTGGGGAGGCTTCTAGAATTCCTGCGTTCAATGCTATCAAACAGCTATCAATTTGAGCCCACCTTGGAAGGCCTTTCGCTTTTGGCTCGTGAGGCATCTTCTGCCATTTTGTATGTGGCAGGCCCCATAGTCATGGCTTGCCTCCTTGCCGGACTTGCGGCCAATCTTGCCCAGGTTGGATTTCTCCTCACACTGGAGCCCCTCATACCCAGATTTTCGCGGCTGGATCCAGCCAGCGGGCTGTCACGGCTCTTTTCATCGAGGGCTGGTATAGAACTTGCAAAATCTATTGCCAAGGTGGGGGTAGTTGGCTACGTGGGCTTCATTTCTTTGCGGCAGCAATGGGATAATATCGCTCTTCTCATGCAGATGGACACTCGCTCACTTCTCGCGACTACCAGGCAAATCTTACTCACTATCGGGTATCGAATGGGAATCATTTTATCACTGATCGCCGCCTTTGATTATGTAGTTCAGAAACGGGAATTTGAAGCAAACCTCAGGATGACCAAGGAAGAGGTCAAAGAGGAATTCCGGCAGATGGAAGGAGATCCCCTGGTGCGTTCGCGGATAAGATCCAGGCAGCGCCAGGTGGCAATGATGAGGATGATGCAGGATATCCCCAAGGCTACCGTGGTTGTAGTCAACCCGGTCCATGTAGCCGTGGCGCTGCTCTATCGCCAGGGGACCATGAAGGCACCAAAGGTGGTAGCCAAGGGGGCGAGGCTCATGTGCGAAAGGATCAAAGAGATGGCCAGGAAGCACAATGTTCCTGTTGTTGAAAATCCTCCTCTGGCGTGGGCGCTCTATAAGAGCGTGGACATTGGGAAGGAGATCCCCGTTCACCTTTACAAGGCCGTCGCCGAGGTTTTGGCATATGTCTACTACTTGAATCGCAAAGTGTCAGGTATTTGAACAGCCGTAAAGGAGAGTATTGCTGTTGGCGATAGATTTGACAAGGAATTCCGGACTTGCAGGCATAGCAAAGCTTATAAGGCACAGCGACATACTTGTTGCGGTAGGTATCGTGGCGATTCTCGTGATCATGATAGTCCCGATGCCACCTGCTGTTTTGGACCTCCTGCTGACAGTGAATATCACTATGTCTCTCGTTGTGCTCCTTGTGACCCTTTACGCGACGGAACCTCTCCAGTTTTCGGCCTTTCCATCGTTGCTTCTTATTGCAACCTTGTTCAGGCTAGCTTTGAATGTATCATCCACCAGGTTGATTCTGCTGCATGCATATGCCGGCAAGGTAATCGAAAGCTTCGGCAACTTCGTGGTGGGCGGCGATTACATCGTCGGCATGGTCGTGTTCATCATTTTGGTCATTATCCAGTTCGTGGTAATCACCAATGGCGCTGGCCGGGTGGCCGAGGTGGCTGCAAGGTTTACCCTCGACGCGATGCCTGGCAAGCAAATGAGCATCGATGCGGACCTTAATGCTGGCCTCATCGATGAAAAGGAGGCACGGGAACGCCGCAAGGCGATAGAAAAAGAAGCTGACTTTTATGGCGCAATGGATGGCGCCAGCAAGTTCGTACGGGGTGACGCTATAGCCGGGATAATAATCACCGTAGTGAATATCCTGGGGGGTATAGTGATAGGCCTCCTCCGTTTCAAGATGTCGGTGTTAGATGCCATGGAACGGTATGCCCTCTTGACCGTGGGTGATGGCCTCGTGACTCAAATCCCAGCCCTTTTGATATCCACGGCTACCGGCCTGATAGTTACCAGGGCGGCCTCTGAATCAAATCTTGGAGAGGATCTGGCAAGGCAGATCTTGGCCCAACCCAGAGCAGTGGCAGTAGGGGCAGGAATGATGCTCCTATTTGGAATGATCCCAGGGCTACCCAAATTGCCGTTTTTCATGATTGCGGCGGCAGCAGGGGTGATTTCCTATGCCATCAACACGCCGGCCATGAAGGAAAAGGCAGAGCAGAGCAAAAAGCCGCCGGCCCAACCGAAGGCTCCGGAGAATTTCATGTCACTTCTGGCCCTGGATCCTCTGGAATTGGAAATAGGTTATGCGTTACTGCCCTTTGCAGATGAATCCGAGGGCGGAGATTTGCTAGACCGGGTCACCGCCGTGCGAAGGCAGGCTGCGTTAGACCTAGGCCTTGTGCTTCCTCATATACGGGTGCGAGATAATATTCAGTTAAGGCCTAATGACTATGCCATCAAAATCAAGGGAGTGGAGGTGGCAAGAGGAGAGGCGCTCGTCCATCACTATCTTGCCATGAACCCCGGTATAGCCACGGAGCCCCTTGAAGGTTTGGAGACAAAAGATCCGGCCTTTGGGATGCCGGCTGTATGGATAACCGAGGATCAAAAGGAAAGGGCAGAGATGGCAGGTTATGCTGTGGTTGACCCAGCTTCGGTCATCATCACCCATCTATCTGAAATAGTCAAGTCGCATGCTCCAGATCTTTTAAGCCGCCAGGATGTTCAGTCTTTACTGGACAATTTGAAAAAGGCCCAGCCAGCGGTCGTCGATGAGGTAGTGCCCAATCTCCTGACGGTGGGCGAGGTTCAGAAGGTGCTTCAAAATCTTCTTCGCGAGCGGATATCTATCAGGGACATTGGAACCATCATGGAGGCACTTGGTGATTATGCCAGGGTCACCCGTGACACCGATGCCCTTACGGAACAGGTTCGGGTGGCCCTTGGGAGACAGATCTGCAAGCAATACCAGAATGAGAATGGCGAACTCATCGTAACCACCGTTGACCCGGGATTTGAAGAGGCAATAGCCAGATCAATGGGAGATGCCAGCTCAGCGGGCGAGCGGATTCCTGCGATAGAACCCGGCCTTGCTCAGAAGTTCATAAGAGCTGTAGCCGATCAGGTCAGCAAGATGGTATCCGCAGGCCATACTCCTGTGCTCCTCACCAGTCCACATGTGAGGTTATATATCAGGAGGCTGCTTGAAAGGTCTCTCCCCAATCTGGCGGTCCTCTCCTATGGAGAGATCGTAGATGGCCATCGAGTTCGCACAGTCGGGATGGTGAAACTGAACGATGAGAATTAAGAGATATGTTGGGTGGGACGTTCAGTCGACTTTCAAGAGAATCAGGGCAGAGCTAGGACCGGATGCCGTTATCTTGAGGGTGAAGAAACTACCGTGGCCTCATCCTTTCCGGGCTTTTCTCCGCGATCGCGCGGAGGTGGTGGCGGCAGTCGGCCCTGATATTCCGGCGGCGGAGCCGCAGGCCAAGACGCTGGGGATGGCAGCACCCCTTGAGGGACAGGCTAGGGGTACAGCGATAAATGTCCCGGTGCTTAATGATCCCCCCTCTATTGATTCTGTCAGCAGTTCTATTGGCAGCGACCCTCTGGCGAGCTTAAGGGACGATCTTGCCGAGATAAAATCCACGTTGAAGGTTCTTTCTTTGAATGGCTCTGAGGCCAGGGAAGGAGCGGCCAAGGGGACAGCGAAGTGGTTGAAGTCAGGCAAGGGCAGGGAGTTTTATCAGATCCTTTTGGACCAGGATGTGGACGAAGAATTGGCAGGCGTCATAATGCAGGAGGCCTTTGGCAGCCAGAAGGCAAAGGGGAAGAAGACTGATGGAAGGAAAGAGTCTTCAACTCCTGAAACGCAGCTTGAAGAAATTATCAGGAAGATCATTCAAACTGGTGGACCTATAGACCTCACACCGGGCCAATGCAAGACCGTCATTCTGGTGGGGCCTACGGGGGTCGGTAAGACCACCACCATCGCAAAGCTTGCCGCCCATCTCGGCGTCATCTCAAAGAAGAAGGTCTCTCTGATCACGGCGGACACCTATCGGGTGGCGGCTGTCGATCAGCTTAAGACCTATGCCGAGATCATGGGGATGGACCTGAGAGTGGTACATACTCCACAGGAGATGCGGGCGGCCATAAATGAATTCTCCGGCTCAGATCTGATTTTAGTGGATACAGCCGGCAGGAGCCCCAAAAATACTCTTGAAATCGGCGAACTCAAGGCCATGGTAGATGCGGCGAGGCCTGGGGAAGTACATCTGGTGCTCAGTGTCGCCACTAAGCCAAGGGATCTCCTCGACATAGTCGCCAGGTTCTCGCCTGTGGGCATTGACAGCATAATCTTCACCAAACTGGATGAGACATCATACCTCGGTGGACTCCTGACGGTGGCGCATAAGACAGGGAAGCCTATCTCTTATGTCACTACAGGGCAAAGTGTCCCAGAGGACATAGCCGTTGCTGACGCGAGTCATCTTGCAAAGTCGATCCTCTCAGGAGGTAGCCATGAACGACCAAGCAGGCAGCTTGCGACAAATAGTTGACGCACAACACAAAGGGCAATTGCCTAGCCAGAATTCGACGCAAAGTGAGGCAAGAGCACCGGGGGATCAGCCTCAGGGGAGCCAGTTGCCGGGAAGTGAATCAGGAATGAGCCAGCTGCGCTGCAGCTACATAATTGTCGTCACAGGCGGGAAAGGCGCAGTTGGAAAGACCAGTCTCTCCTTAAACCTTGCCGTTGCAATGGCCTGTCTCGGCAATAGGGTGACTGTGCTGGATGTGGGCACCGAATCGGCTATCAGCACTCTTTTGGGCATTCAGTCGGATGCCAGGGAGGCTTTGAGCGTCCCTGGAGACACACCGCACGTTGCCACTTTCACTGAAGGAACTTGCAGCCTTAAGATCTTGCATGGCGGTGATAGGGTCCCGGATTTTGTTCATGACACGAGTTCCAATGGGTCTTGCGGGTTGCTTGTCATAGACGCCGGCGAAGCGCTCAAGGATGGCGCCTCATGCTTTCTGAAAGCGGCAGATCTGGTCATAGTGGTCACAACCCCTGAACTCAGCGCCATTACGGACGCCTATGCAGCCATCAAGGTCACAAAACAGGAAAACCCATCTTCAAAGGTTGGCGTCGTCATCAATATGGTGTCCAGTGAATCAGAAGGACGCTCCGTTGTGGCAAGGCTCAACCTGGTAGCGGTACGTTTCTTGGGTGATAGAATCCATGGGATGGGCTTTGTGCCAAGGGACCCCCTTGTGATGAAATCGGCTATGGCTCAGAGGCCGTTCATCCTTGCCAATCCAGACGCTCCGTCGAGCCTCTCTGTGAAGAGGTTGGCCCAGCGAGTTTCATCTGACATGATAGTGACGGAGGGGGTTAGCGATGCCAGGCCGTGAAATGCTTAGAATTAATACACGTGTCAGTCTGGTCGTGAAAGAAGGATCCTATAAGGGGAATTACAGAACCTTGATAGAAGATGTCAATGGTAATACCGTAACGCTGGCGACGCCATTCATTGACAGGAACCCCGTTCCTATAAGGCCGGGAGATAAAGTCGCCATTCAGATACTGTCCTCCGGGGTGGCACAGAAATTCAATGGCACTGTTGCCGATCGTTCCATGGAGCCCGTCCCTCTCATAAGAGTGACTCTGGAGGGAGTACCCCAATCCATTCACAGGCGCAGATTTGTGAGGATAGAAGCTGAGCTGCCGTTCTATTTTCGCGATCTGAATGATCCAGCGTATCTCAAGAAACCCATGGTTATGGGAACCACCAGGGATATAAGCGGGGGCGGCGCTCTTGTGGTACCGTCCGTTAATGTGAGACAACTCCCACCGGGGGCGCAATTAGAGATAGAAATAGTATTGCCTGGCAGGAGATTCCCAATAAGGGGGAAGGCCCGGGTCTCAAGGATGTGGAGCGTACAGAGTGGGTTGAAGGAGATCCAGAACATCGCCATTGAATTCACCGAGCTTGAAAACCAGGATAGGGAAGATATCATCAAGTTCGTCTTAGAAAAGCAGCGGGAGCTCAGACGCAAGGGGCTCATATGACCTGTAGTTTGGAGGAGATCATCACGTGTCTATAGCGCTTGGTCAGGGATCTTCGCCGCAGGAACTCCCAGTGGAATCATTATGGCGTCTTTATTCCACTGAGAGGAAGAAATCAAAAAAGAAAGAGATTCGTGATGCTTTAATTACAAGTTACCTCTATCTGGTTAAGATCGCCGCCGGAAGGCTGGTGGTGAGCCTTTCTCACAAGGCGGAATATGATGATCTGGTAGGATATGGCATGCTGGGGCTTTTGGACGCTATTGATCGGTTCCAGCCTGACAAAGGGGTAAAGTTTGAGACATTTGCATTCATGCGCATAAGAGGAGCCATCCTGGACGGCATTCGCGGAAATGACTGGGTGCCCCGTTCTGTGCGAGACAAGGCCAGGAAGCTCGAACAAGCATTCTTTGAAGTAGAACAACGGCAGGGACGGTCTGCGTCAGACGCCGAGGTAGCATCTTTCATGAACCTGAGTCAGACTCAATTTGAAGCTGCGGTGGCCGAGGTCTCCAGGGCGGGACTACTATCCCTCGATGAATTGCTGGAGTTAGACGATGAAGGCGGATCTATCAGCGTGCTTGGCCTGCTTTCTGACCCTGATAGCCCTGATCCTGCGGTTCGATATGAGCAAAAGGAGCTGCGAAGGCGCCTTGCCGCCGCTATCGATGAACTGCAGGAGCGTGAAAGGCTGATATTAGCTCTCTATTATTATGAGGAGCTTACAGTGAAAGAGATCGCAGAGATCATGGGGATCTCCGAATCGAGGGTTTCCCAGCTGCATACCAAGGCCCTCCTCCGGATTCATGGGAAGCTCAAAATGGAAGAGATGATTTGATGGGATGTCGGCTGCACACTCGCGACTTTAGTCATGGAGAGGTTCAAGGCATGGCACGTACCTGAGGGGGTGACTTGACGCTATGGGATGAGGCCGATTGATATACAGAATATGGTCTCCAGGACCCATGAAGTTGAAAAAGTTCAGCGGATATCCGAAGATTCCTCTCGCCTACAGCAGATCGCATTCGCCACTGAGCTTCTCAGATTGAAGGCTCGCCAGTCGAAGCAAGTCAAGGCTTCTGAGGAGACCGAGGGGGGCAAGGTTCACACTGGGGATCATCAACAGCGGAAGGTCAATGGGGACGGTAAGCAGCGTCATGGCACGGAAGGGAATCCCTCCCATGGGGCGGGAAGGGATCAGTCTCATGGGGCGGAGGGGAATCACTCTCATGGCACGGAATGGAATCACGCGGAAGAAGGTCTTGACGAACGCCAGCGAGGGAGTTCTGGCCAGGAGGGGCAGGATCGCAGTACGGGCTTGGTGATAGACTCCCGGGCCTGATGATCGACGCCGCCTCAATATTTGGCGCGGGACCGATGCCTAGATCTGCCCGCGCCTTTATCTGCCGCTTGAGGTCCAAATCACATTCCTGTCCATGACCGACCGCGAAGTGCCCCATAGTCGCGAACATAACCGTGAATGGCGATGTTATCATGGCTCTCAAGCCTCCTTACAGGTATGTTATGCCTCTTACATTGATCCGTTGTCGACATTCCGGATGGCACTGGCCAGGATGATCTGTTATACTCAAATCTGAAAATCTAGCGGGGAAAAGGGGACTGCAGCGGCATGGCATATGAGCATCAATATGAGCGTGAATATGAGCGCGATCGTGATAACATGTGCTTTGCATGCGGCAAGGATAATCCAATAGGTCTCAAGCTGCGATTCGAACCAGATGGAGAGGAGCTCGTAGCGAGATTCATGACGCGCAGGGAGTTTCAGGGGTATCCGGGTATTCTCCACGGTGGAATAGCTGGAACGATTCTGGACGATCTTATGGCTAATTTGTTCATTGTTAGAGGAATCCATGCCGTTACAGCCTCCATTGATATTAGTTTCCGCGTGCCCATTCCAATTGGCGAAATGATAACTGGGCGAGCAAGAATAGTCGATGATAGCGGGAGGATTGCCGAAACTGAGGGGGAATTATATCTTCCTGATGGAAAAGTCGCGGTCAGGGCCAGGGGAAGATTTGCGAAATTGGGCAAGTTAAAGACCGAGTAATCTAAGCGTGAAGGTGGCAGCAGTTCAGGCAATCTCGGCTCTCAAATGGCGGAAATTCCGCCGCATTTACCCCATATTGGGATATTATGAGATAAACCATTCCTGACAGGGAAGGTCATGGAACATATTGGGTTGAGATTGTGAGGTGGATGATTCAGTTGGATGAAATCGCAGTAGCGCGGAGAGCGGCAGAAGAAGCAGGGGCTATTTTGAGGGAGAAACTTGATCATGTTCGCAACATAGAATTTAAAGGCGAGCGGGATCTTGTAACTGAGGCTGATAGGCTATCTCAAGAACGCATTATCAGCATAATATCTGAAGCCTTTCCTGGTGACCGTATCCTATGTGAAGAGTCGCCCGATAAGAGCATCATTGGAAATCCGGGGCGTATCGAAGGAAGGTTATGGATAATTGATCCTCTGGATGGCACGACTAACTTTGCCCACGGGCTCAGACTCTTCGCAATCTCAATCGCTCTCATGCAGGATGGGGAATTGGTAATGGGGCTGGTATCGGATCCAAATTCCCGCGAGATGGTTATCGCCAAAAAAGGGAAAGGTACATATCTTGGGGAGACCCGGATCAGGACATCGAAGACGGAAAGCCTTGACAAAAGCCTCCTCGCCACCGGATTCCCGTATCATATAACCAAATCGAAAGATAATAATATCAACCACTTCATAAATTTTACGTTCAAGACTCAGGCCGTAAGGCGCCTTGGTTCCGCGGCCCTGGCTCTCACCTATGTCGCTCTAGGCCGATTGGATGGTTATTGGGAGATAGGCCTTTCCCCATGGGACATCGCTGCAGGCATATTGCTAGTAAGAGAAGCCGGAGGCACAGTGTCTGATTTCAGTGGAGGGGTTTCCGATCCCTTTAAACGCCAGATTGTGGCATCAAATGGCTTAATTCATCCTGCTATGCTGGACACATTGAGGGCAGGATAGAAGAGCCGCCCCGCCTCCGAGTCAGGAGCCTGTGGAATGATGGCTTATCAGCGCTAGGCGCCGTCCTGTGGGCGTTTCTGCAAGTCCTCCCTCCGCCGTCTCACGTAGAGCGCACGGGAGCATCCTTCCCACCTTCCCCATTGCTGATATGACCTCATCGATGGGGATGACGCTTTTTATTCCGGCAAGGGCCATATCGGCTGAAGCGAGCGCCGCAGCAGCCGCTGTAGCGTTCCGTTTTACACATGGAACCTCCACAAGCCCACCCACTGGATCACATACAAGCCCCAGAAGCCCCTTTAACGCTATGGCTCCTCCATGGCATACCTCATCAGGCCCCCCGCCTGCAAGCTCGACCGCAGCGGCTGCCGCCATACAGGCTGCGCTCCCAATTTCAGCCTGACATCCTCCTTCGGCTCCGGAGAGCGAAGCCCTGGCAGCGATTACCTTCCCGACCCCGGCTGCTGTGAATAATGCTGCAATAAGCTCGTCATCGCCAGCCCCGACGGCTTCCGCCACAGTCAAGAGCACCCCAGGCAGCACACCGCATGAACCCGCCGTAGGCGCCGCCACTATCCTTCCCATCGCCGCGTTCACTTCAGCACATGCCATAGCGCGGGCAATGGCGAGGTCGAGCACAGTGCCGCCGATTAGGCGTCCCTGGGCCCTAGCTTCCTCTACCTTCCGGGCATCACCCCCGACAAGTCCGCCCATGCTTTCAAGATTATTATGGATTCCCCGTTCCACGGCAGAACGCATAACATTGAGCGCGTCACCCATCTTGCGCCGCACATCAGAAACCGGGGCTCCGGATTCTGATACTTCATCCATCAGAACGATATCGGAAATCTTGCGCCCGGCATCAAGTGCCCGCCTTGCGAGCTCTGCGACAGAAGGCATGTCCCTGCTCATTTCAGTCATTTCCCTGCGGCTCCCTTCACCTGCCCAGTTACACATGGGCGTTCCAGCACGATTTCCCGCACCCATGTTACATCCTTGAGTTGCGCGACCATGGAGATAAGATCAGGAGTCAGGGGCTGGTCCGTCTCTATGACCATGAGAGCTTCTTCACCCTTTTTGCGCCGCGATACCTCCATTGTGGCGATATTCACGCCATATTTCGCTATGACCCCGGTGACAGCCGCGATGATCCCTGGCTTGTCAATATGCAGGACAAGCAGGGTAGGGTAATGACCTCTCAGCTCGAGTTCGAATCCGTTGATTTCCCTTATGACAGCTTCCCCGCCCCCTATCGAAGAACCGAGAACTGTGACCTTACCCAGGCCCTCGCCTTCCGCCATTATCAGAGTGGAATTTGGATGCACATCCCCGAGATCAGTGGCCGAAATTTCGATCTCGAGACCTGAATTCCTGGCTATTGAAAGTGCGTCACGCGCCCGCTCGTCATCGGTCGCAAAACCCAGGAGCCCGGCAACTATAGCTCTATCGGTTCCATGCCCGCGGAATGTGCGGGCAAATGAACCGTGTAGCTTTATTTCAGCCCTCTGCGGTGTGCCGCCGAGAACAGCCCGGACCATTCTCCCCAATTTCACAGCACCCGCGGTATGTGAAGACGAGGGCCCGATCATAACCGGGCCTATTACATCAAATACACTCAGAAACCTGGCCATCATTTTCCTCCCAGCGCCATTTCAAGCTTGCCCATCCTGTGAGCTAACATACTATCTTCCCCTTTGTGGCTACTCCGGCCCCTTTTCCTCTTTCACCACCCCCAAATGCTCTATAAGAGTTATCATCCCAGGAGGTGCCGTACGAACCATTCAGTGGAATGCGTTATGACCTCCCGCTCCAGGGGTTCTGAATTGAATGTATGGTCGCCTCCTTTGATGATTACAAGTCTTGCATCCTCATCACTTCTGCTAATTCGCGCTGCTTCCAGGAAAGAATATGCCTGCTGATATGGCACGGTCTCATCAGAATCGCCATGCAGGATCAAGACCGGGGCAGAGCTCCTGGCGAGTTCATCTGCAGGCCTTGCCTTTACTACTCCCTCAAGGAAAGCGCGGCCTACAACGTTCCCTCTCATATCAACCCTGTCAGGGATTGGCCCACCCTGTAGCTCCTGCGTGAGCCCGAGGGTAGAGAAGTCTGCTGCCGCCGCCCAAAGCACACAGGCCTTTACCCTGCTATCGCGCCCGGTCACTGTTGCCGCTACCGTTCCGCCCATACTCAATCCTAGCACGCCCATTCTGTTTGGATCTAATTCCGGCCGTTCACTGAGGAAGTCAAGAGCCTTAATTGCATCAGAGATTTCGCCCTCAAGGGTCATTTCCGCAAAATCTCCTTCACTGTCCCCTGATCCCCTGAAGTCAAAGCGCAGAGCCGCAATGCCCTTGCTTACCAATGATTCCGCCATTTTCACAAAGATCCTGTGTGGTTCCACCTTTGTCCCAGTAAATCCATGAAAGATAGCCACTGCTGGAACGCGGCGGCCGCCACAACACCTATTCTGTTTTATGAAATCAGGCTCATGTAATACACCTATGATTTTTTGCCCTTGGTTGTAGAAGACTACGGGATCTCTCATCATGATTCCCTCCATTATCTCGTATTCACGGGGAGATTCTCAGTATCCCTGATGGCGCCGCAATGGCAATACTGGGTCTTCTTTAGAATTCATTTGATTATTCGCGGTTGTAACAGGATTCCCTCCAAGCGGTTGTGATGGGATTCCCTCCAGCGGGAAAATTTTTCTCGCCCATCCGGTCGCTCCCGTAGAGCTTCCCTTGATTTTCATTCCTCGGTATGCCTTGCTGCGTGGAGAGGCTTCCATTTTTATATGATGCACCATTGGCATAGACCTTGCGTGAATGTCTATTTAGCCTGTGCGTTGTATTTCGGTCCGGCAGTTATTGCCATTGAGTGGGTGAGACGCATAATAGAGGGAGTGCCTGCGAAGGAGGTGGAATAAATGCTTCGAGGCCTTTATGCAGCAGCCTCAGGAATGCTTGCGAGGGGCATCTGGCAGGACATAACCGCAAATAATCTGGCCAATCTGACGACTCCTGGATTTAAGCGAGACTTCCCTATCTTCAAGACTTTTGCTGATATGCTTGCATCCCGTATAACTGATATCGTCCCTGATCGCGCTAATTTAAAGAGCCCAGGGTTGATGCGTTTGAATTACAGGGAAAGGGTCCCTATCGGGACTTTAGGAATGGGAACTGATTTTGAAGGGATCGCGACAGACCTCTCTCAGGGACCCCTTGTTGAGACCGGCAACCCGCTCGACCTGGCCATAGATGGGGATGGGTTCTTTGTGGTCCAGACTCCGGCAGGAGAACGATATACCAGGTCCGGGTCGTTTTCCCTGGACAACCTGGGGCACTTGGTGACTCAAGAGGGATTCATGGTAATGGGAGAAAATGGGCCGATAGCGCTTCCCATACATGGTCCTCAGGCTATTAAGGGAATTGAGGTGACGGAGACCGGGGCCATACTCGTTTCGGGAAAACCTGTTGCGCAATTGAGGATCGTGCGGTTTCAAAATCCGATCGATATCGTGAAAGAAGGCAATGGGCTATTCAGGCTGGCTCAGGGGACCGCTGTTGCTCAGGTCCAGCCTCAGCCAGCTGGTTTCTCCTTGATGGTAAAACAGGGGTTTCTCGAGATGTCCAATTCGGATCCAATAACCGAACTCGTTTCAATGATCGAGTGCCTTAGGGCCTATGAGACCAACCAAAAGGCGATAGCATTCTTTGATCAGACACTGGAGAAGGCCGTAAATGAGGTAGGGAGAGGATGAGCAAGTAGGGAGAGGATGAGCCGCGGCTGCCATAGATCTGCCGGTAGGACGGTTTTGCCTGTCAGGAGTCATTCAGCATATGGATACATTTAAATCTCATAAATCAGGAGTGATGGTGTCATGATGCGCGCATTGTGGTCGGCGGCAACTGGTATGCTGGCCAAACAACTAAACATGGATGTCATCGCAAATAACCTGGCAAATCTGAATACCGCGGGTTTCAAAAAGAGCAGGGTGGATTTTCAAGATTTGATGTATCAAAATCTTAGAGCTCCCGGAACTACAGTAGCGGAAGGGGCTAAGGTTCCAAGCGGCATTCAGGTTGGGCTCGGCACCCGCCCGGCGGCAATACAGAGGATCTTTTCACAGGGAGATTTTGTCCAGACCGAGAATCCTCTCGATCTGGTAATCGAAGGGGATGGATTCTTTCAGGTGCTAATGCCTGATGGATCCATCGCATATACACGGGATGGCGCATTCAAGATGGATAGTGAAGGACGCATCGTGACGTCCGATGGCATGCCTATCGAGCCAGAACTAGTGATTCCGCCTGACGCGGTCAATATTACCATAGGTAGCGATGGGACTGTATCTGTCATGTTGGCTGGCCAAGAGCAGCCAAATGAAATAGGCAAGATCGAAATTGCAAAGTTTGTCAACCCTGCCGGGCTCACCAGTATAGGGCGCAACCTCTTCAGGAGCACAGCAGCTTCAGGGCAACCGATGGTCGGCACGCCGGGCCTAGAGGGATTCGGGACAATAAGTCAGGGCTTTCTAGAAATGTCCAATGTAAAAGTAGTGGAAGAGATGGTCAACATGATCATCGCGCAACGGGCATACGAGGTTAATTCCAAGGCGATTCAGACTTCAGATGATATGCTAGCAATCGCCAACAATTTGAAACGATAGAGTTGAGACGGTCATTTATTGTCGTCCGTAGCCTGCATCGTTTGTGGATGAAGTTCATTGCCGTTGGAGATCTATCAAGAGGTTTCCCTGCCCATGAGGCAGTTGCCCGTCAGGAGGGAAGGGGAATGTCGCTCCGGTTAGCTATAGCCTGCGTGATCATTCTTGTGGCAGCCAATTGTGTCGCGGCTGCTGTTACATCTGCGCAGCAGGACCCCAACCGGGCTATGGTTCTAATCCAGAGTCCGGTGGAAGTTGACGGTCCGTGGATCAAACTTGGCGATATCGCGAAGATCGATGGGCAGCCGACGGAGCTCATTTCGACATTGAAGGATATAGAGATCGGGCGGGCCGCCCTTCCAGGCTATACAAGGATAATCACGCTAGATTCGATCAAGGTTCGCCTGAGACAGGCCAGGGTGGATCTCGGGCGAGTCGAAGTTCGCGCTCCGGATGACATCACTATTCTCACTAGAGCTATCACTGTCTCAGGGCGAGATATCGCCGAAGAAGCCAGGAGATTTGTAGCGGAAACGGCCGCGCAGCCGGGAGTAGACGTGAAAGTCGAGATCTCCAGAATCCCCGGGGATTTGTACCTTCCGGTTGGGCAACCCAATTTCCAGGTGAAAACCACATCAACCAGCAAATTCCCTGGCAGGACTACTTTGATGGTGGCGATATTCCTGGATGGGGTCCAGTGCAAGCTAGTGCCGGTTTCGGTCGACGTGAGGTTTATCGCCCCTGTTGTGGTGGCCTCGAGGACAATTCAAAGGTATGAGGTTATAAACCCCGACATGGTGAGGGTGGAGAAGCAGGAGATACATAACCCCAATAGTCTGGCGGCCTCAACCGTCGAGGATGTTTTAGGGAAGGTAGCGAGCCGTACTATACCAGCTGGTTCTGTGATCGAGCGTGACATCATCGCCAATCCCCCGGTGATAAGCCGGGGTATGAGAGTCACAATTGTCGCGACAAGAGGAAGTGTAACCATAACTGCCTCAGGGGAGGCCCTCGAGGATGGACAGGTGGGGCAGATCATCAGGGTCAAGAATTTGGACACTGCTCGTCAGGTTCAAGCCATTGTGCGCGATTCCTCAACGGTGGAGGTGAGTCTGTGATCCCTATGTATAGGGCTGCGCCATCATTTTTGGCTAGCAGATCGTGTGTGGTCCCGATTTATAAGGCGAGATTTGGGAAGCGTGCGGGATTCGGGAAGCCAGAAACGATATATGTTTCGCACGCGGCGCTGGCGATTATCTTCGGTTTGTCTCTATGTGCCGCCTTTTTCACATCACCGTGTTCGGCCACTTCCTTGTGGAAAGAGGGGACAGCCTCCTTGTTTTGTGACCTCAAGGCCAGGAATGTTGGGGATGTGCTGACTGTCCTGATAGCCGAGAAAGCCGTTGCCAGCAATAAAGCTGAGACCTCCTCCGGCAAGGATGCCAGTCTTTCTGCGGCCCAGGGATCCGGGCTTCTATCGTTTTTGCCGGAAGCTGGGCTCGGCGTGAGTTCAAGCGCCAGCTCCGGTAAATCTACAACTCGCTCGGGCAATCTAGTGGCTAAAATGACAGCTCAGGTGATCGAAGTGCTCCCCAATGGATATCTCAGGATCCAGGGGACTCAAGGACTGATCATCAACAAGGAAAGGCAGAATATCGTAATCACTGGGATTGTCCGACCGCAGGATGTGGCCTCAGACAATACGGTTTTATCAACGTATATCGCGGATGCTGAAATCAGGTACGAAGGGACAATAGAGGCTTCTAGCCGTCCTGGGATTTTGGGCTATCTGCAACGATTCTTCACCGGACTTATAAACTTGATATTTTGAATCAATTCTGGCAAATCTTGATTGCCTTGCCCCAGGGCTTATTGGTATTGAGGAAGCTTATGTTTAGCCGGGGGGATATGAAGAAAATGCCGATAAGTAGCAAAAGCCTGTTGAGCATATGTTGCGCGAGATTAGCGGCCTTGGGATCCATCGTCTCCTTCATTGTGTTCGGTGTCATATATTTGTCTTATACTTCAGTTGCGCTTGCCGATCCCCCCACACAGATTGATCCCGAACAGCAGAATGCGACCGAGATTTGGCCCATTCAGAAAAGTGGAGATTTGCCGGGCACCCCGGTTCGCATTAAAGATATAGCGCGGGTGCTGGGGGTTCGCTCGAATCAGCTCATGGGCTATGGATTGGTGATTGGACTCAATGGCACTGGCGATTCGCGCCAGGTGATATTCACTACTCAGGCAATAAGCAATATGTTGAATCGTTTTGGCATCACCGTTGATAGCCATGATGTTCAATCGCGAAATGTGGCTGCGGTCATGGTTACGTGTGATCTTCCTCCGTTCGTCAAAAATGGCGACAGGATCGATGTGGTCGTATCCTCGCTAGGAGATTCCAGATCCCTGGAGGGGGGAGTCCTGTTACTTACTCCACTTCAGGCCCCGGACGGAAATGTGTATGCTGTTGCCCAGGGCCCTGTAAGTTTGGGGGGGCGAGGCGGAACTAGGAGGGATAGCAATTTTCCTACTGTAGCTGTGATTCCAAATGGTGCCATAATTGAAAAGGAAGTCCCGACCATCTTCGCCGATTCGGGCTCGAAGACAATTTCGATTACGTTGAATCGTCCTGATTTTACCATGGCCTCCCGGGTGGCGCAGGCGATAAATACGGCGCTTGGCGGAGCAATAGCGTCAGCCCAGGATGGGGCTACGGTCCGGGCTACCATTCCGGATTCATATTCAAATAACACCGTTGGTTTCATTGCTGCTATAGAGGAACTCACGGTCAATGCTGACGCCGTGGCCAAGGTGGTCATAAATGAGCGAACAGGCACGGTGGTAATAGGTGGCAATGTTCGACTTCTGCCTGCGGTCATCTCGCACGGAAATCTCAGGGTTCAGATATCCGGTTCAGGCGCCGGGGCATCTCATGCAGATATTGAGCCGGCGTCTAAGGGCGCCACTGCGGCTACCGGGGCAACTCACGTGGATACTGTGGCGGCCACCGGGGCAACTCACGCAGGTACTGGCGCAGCTCCGGCGGGTGCCGGGGCAACTCCCGAGGGTACCAGGGCATTTCCTGCGGGCGCCCGGGTGTCACCTGTAAATGCTGGCAATGTCAATAATGCCAGACCTGGCGGGTCGACTGGCAGTCTATTTGAAGTCGGCTCAGGCGGCACGGTTGATACCCTGGTTCAGGCCCTAAATAGTGTCGGCGCTTCGCCAAAGGATGTGATAGCCGTGCTGCAGGCCTTAAGGTCTGCTGGGTCATTGCTGGCGGAGATTGAGATACTTTAGTAATAGTTGATGATGCCTATGTATCCGGTGCGGCAGTGAGGCGTCGCCGTATTAACAGCAAGTCTGATGGGATCATTTGGAGGGTGCGGCATTATGGCTTTTTGTGCATCGGGTTTGTCTGGAATCGATAGAATTCAGCCCTCTGGCGTTTATGGTTCATATAGCCTCTCAGGGGCCTATTTTGAGAATAAGCGATTGCCATTTTCATCATTCGCTGGCGCCGGCCAGGCCAGCATAGGCGACTGCCCGCCAGTAGCGGCCCAGCGCGACCAAGCCTCGTCTGCCAGTCCCGTGCGGGCTGAGAGAGGAAGAGGTACTAATCAAATTGGAGGAGCAGCCGATAACCTTAATGGAGGCAGGAATCTCAATAGGGCCAGGAATCTCGATGGGGCCAGGAACCTTAATGGGATCAGGAGCTTCGATGGGACCGAGAACCTTAATGAGTCCAGGAACCTCAGCGAGGTATGCCGGGATTTTGAGGCGATCTTCCTCCAATATTTGATTCGCGAGATGCGGGCGTCAGTCCCAAAGGATGATCTATTCGATGGAGGCTTTCAGGAAGAGGTATTCATGAGCCTCTTTGATGAGAGTCTTGCGAAGGAACTCGCCAAGCGTGGTGGAATCGGCATCGGTGATATGCTTGTAAAGCAGCTCTCTGAATCCTCACGGATCGTTCATCCCGCGGCTAAGGCTCCCGTTATCGGTAAAAGCGAGGGGAATCAGCGTGAGGGTAACGAATGATGCCCTTAGGCACATGCTCCAGGCTTATTTGGATCCAGTAAATAGAAAGTCCGTAAGGGAAGATAAGGGGCAAGCCGGGGTAAAGGCACAGGAAGGTGATACGGTCGTCATATCCGATCGGGCCAGAGAGCTTTCCAAAATGCGAGCTATGCTAGACAAGCTTCCGGATGTCCGCCAAGAACGGGTTGTATATCTCAAAAAGCTGATAGAGTCAGGAGCATATAATGTTGATGGCCGCATGATAGTGGACAAATTACTCAGATTCGGGAGCGGCGAATAATGAGTTATAATGTGATCCTGGAGGTATTGGGGGAGCAATTGCGGATCTGCAATCGCCTTTTGGACATTTCCAGGCGGGAACAGGAATTTCTACTAAAGGGCGATATTGAGGGGCTGGAACATGTGGTCTCCGAGTTCAACTCTTTGATGCCAGAGATCCAGCGGCTTGTTGCAGGCGAAGCACTTCAGGATGGGATACAACAGGAAGGCGCGGCATTCCAAGCCGAGGTGGGGGAAGCAGGGATAGAGGAAGCCGGGGCGGATGCCGTATTAGAGGAAGTCTCTACACGGGAAATTGAATCACAGAAGATTGCGGACGCTCTCGCAGATCTCAGACAGATCATCGACGAGATAGCCCGGATAAATCGTGCCAATTCTTTTCTGATAAAGGATTCTAATGATTTTTTGATATTTCTCCATAACTTGATGAGTCAAGGGGAACCTGGCGGGATTTACCGGAATCCAGGACATATTTAGAGCAGCATAAATGCAGGCTGGTGATGGGGTAATGCGTCCCACCTTTCTCGGTCTTGAAACGATGCGAAGAGCGCTCCAGGCACATCAAAAGGCTCTTGATGTGACGGGGCATAATATAGCGAATTCCACCACCCCGGGATATGTGCGCCAGGAGGCGATGTTCGAGGTTACACCTCCTTACACGCCGCCTGGCGTGGTGAGATTGGTCCGTCCGGGTCAGATCGGAACCGGTGTAGATGTCGTCCGGGTAAGGCGAATATTCGACGGTTTTATTGAGGCCCGCATCAGGGCGGCGAACTCAGGGCTCGGCAAATGGGAAGAGCAAAAGTCAGCTCTCGAACGCATCGAGTCGGCCTTCAATGACCCTGGGGATATTGGATTCGGCGATGCTCTATCGAGATTCTGGAATGCGTGGCAAGAGCTGTCCAAACGGCCGGAGAGTGATGCAGCACGCGCAGTGTTGCTGGAAGAGGCGGGGGGCTTTTGTGCCATCTTGAACCGCACCGCCCGCCAATTGGAGACGACTCATGAGGAGCTTGAAGCAGCGTACAGGGCGAAGGTCGAAGAGGTCAATTCCCTGGCGGACCAGGTCGCAGAGCTCAATGCAGAGATAGCGAAAATAAAGGTCACTGGCAACGAGCCCAACGACCTTATGGATAAGCGCGACGCCGCTATCCGCAGGCTTTCTGAATTGATGGACATCTTGGTCTATCAAGATAGGGAAGGGGCGCTGAATATACAAGTCGGCAATGAATTTCTTGTAAAGCGGGACGAGACGCACAAACTGGGATTGAAAACCATTGAGGCTGTGGCCGATGGGCTGCCCGGCCTCGGAAAGTCAATCGCAGTCTGGACCCACAATAACCAAGAGGTCCCCATAACTGGGGGAGAGATAGCTGGGGTTAGAGAGGCGAGAGATACCCTACTGCCAAAATACTATGGCCGCCTGGATCAAATTGCTAATACGATAATCAGTAAGGTAAATGCACAGCATTGGGATGGCTATGGAATTGATGGATCCACCGATGTATATTTCTTTACAGGCGCGAGAGCTCGTGACATTGCGGTCAATGCCGATCTGGTCGCATATCCCAGGAGAATTGCAGCTGCCGCCACTCCAGATGCACCCGGCGACGGGTCTAATGCCGCCAAAATAGCTGCTCTCAAAGACGAGTTGCTCATATCGGGGCTCACTATCGATGGGTTCTATTCCGAGACCATTGTCCTCCTTGGAAACGACGGGAATTCCGCTGACAGAATGGCCGAGATAGAGAAATTGACTGTTGAGCAAAACACCAACCGCAAGGAGAGCTTCTCTGGAGTTTCGACAGATGAGGAGCTTGCGAAGGTGATGCGTTACCAACACGGATACAATGCCTGTGCCAGGATGGTAAGTGTCATTGATGAAATGCTAGATGTCCTCATTAACAGGACAGGGGTGACCGGCCTTTAGGCCTGCCGGTATGGGAATCTAGGTATTGTGGAGCCGCTGGTGATGGTTGAAGTCGCGGGCCATGGATGGGGCCATGGGTCCGATGGTTTGCAACCTGGGCGTGGAAGGAGCTAGATAGGATATGCGAGTGAGCACGGGCCTTTTATTTAATACGATGATGCAAGATGTGGCGAAATACCAGGAGAGGATGAATAGCTTAAGAGAAGACATCGCAACAGGCAAATCTCTCCGCAAGCCTTCCGACGACCCACTCGGCGCTTCCCGTGCTGTCACCATCAGGGCTCTTTTGGCAGGGGCGGAGCAGCATGAAGCCAATGTGAGAGATGCCAGGGAATGGCTTTCTGCTACTGAGATGTACATGAGCCAGGCGCAGGATCTTTTGGTGGCGGCCAAAGATGCTGCGATCAAAGGCGCAAATGATGCTCTGACTGGGGACGCGAGGAAGGCTATAGCCTATGACATAAACCAGATGATCGAAGATATGTTCAGGCTGGCTAATTCGCAGCACGAGGGCAGGTATATATTCGCAGGGCTGAAAACAACAACGCCTTCGTTTACGGCGACCCGCGACGCTGATGGCATCATTACCTCCGTTACGTATGGTGGAGATTCCAAGCTTAAAATGATAGAGGCCGAAGATGACGTAAATGTGCAGGTAAACCTTCCTGGCGACCAAGCATTTGGAGCCTCAGGCTTATTCTCGACTCTCATCGCCCTGCGCGATCACCTTATGGCCGACAACGGTGATGAGATAAGGCAGGATGTAGGCAGGCTGGATGCATGCATAGATAAGGTCACGGAGATGATCGGCCAGCTTGGGGCGCGAAGCGCCCGCCTCGGGCGCGCGGCCACCCGCATTGAACAGACCAAGGTGGAATTGGCCGCATCGCTTTCAAAGATAGAGGATACGGATATAGCCAAGGCCACAGTAGCGTTAGAGCTCCAGCAGGTGATCTACAAGGCCGCCCTTGCGGCCGGGGCGCAGGTGATACAGCCCACGCTCCTGGACTATCTGCGCTAGATCTAGCTGGGTGCTACCACCCAATGTCGACTGCGATAGATTATGGATTGGCAAGTCCAGAGTTGAAAGATAAAGCTATACCAGCGGTCGCCAGGCGCGCCGTGTGCAATCAGCTCATATTTTGAATTCGAGCTTAGTCATCTATAGCTGGGCGCCATCGTCAAGTAATCTATTATCGAAACATAATTCCTTGGTCGCAGATTGTCTTTCCACCCTAGCCCCCCTCAATTACTTGTCGCACATACGTTTTGGATGCCTTCTTAATTGCAAGCATTAATGGATCATCGAGTTCCAACTGGCGCAGTGGGAGGAGAGCCCCGATCTTCTCGGAAATCTTATTCAGTGTCAAGTCCGTGGGGTGAATTATGATCAGTTGTATTCTATTCTCTATACTAAGACCCTTTTTGATCAGATCTCGCATTCTCCGATCCACAGCTTCCTCTTTGCCCGGATATCGCTTTGTCGGGCCATAGTGTTGGGCCCCGTTGAATTCAAATGCTACTCCCCTATGATAGAGACGATCATATTCCAAATTTTGCCCAGTCACCGGGTTTTGCAGGAAATCAGGTCTTACATTATCCTCAAAGTCCTGGTCGTCGACCAGCAAATCCAGCCATGCCTTCATAAGAAATTCTCCCCGATTTGTCGCCCTGGCCAGCTTCCTTTGGAATTCCTCTGCCTCGCGTCCCCTGGCATCTAAAACAGGGTTGCGCGCTATTATGGTCAACCAACTGGCTCGATCCCTTTTTTGTTCGATTATCTCTACCCAGCCTTTATCCGCCAGTACTCTCAAGTATCTCTTAAGTGTGTTTCGCGACCGAAAGCCGGCAGATCGCATCAATTCTTCGGTCCGGACTGGGCTCTGGCCATCTGGGCTATTGAGGAGAATGGCGATATACAGCATTCTCTCGTATACCCCTAGTTTCTTGTCCGATAATAATTCCTTCGGAATCCTATTTATGTACATACCACATTATTCCACACAAGGGATGGATCTCCTGCCATTTAACGTAAAATATTTGCCATTAATTTTCCTGATATGTAGATCGAATCAAAGATTCAATATGAAATCATCGCGTTACCCTCAAATGCAACTATTTTCGTATTTCTAATGATGTTATCGAAGCATTATTTGTCATGCGATGACAATTTGATTTGGGGGCAAACGATCATGTGACGATAGTCTGTGGTCTTTGGCCATTGTCATCCGATGACGGTCAGACCTGCGGGATAGATGATCATAGGATGACAGTTTGTAATCTTTAGCGAATGTCATCCGATGACGGTCTGATATGGGGGACAGATGGTTATCGGATGACGGTTTGCGATCTTTAGCAAATGTCATGTGGTGACAGTTTGGTGTAGGGGCAGATCATCATGGGATGACAATTTGTGGACTTTGCCGATAATCATCTGGTGACAGTCTAGCGTGAGGGTAGACGATCATGGGATGACACTCTATGGCGCTTGGAGATTGTCATCCGATGACAGTTTGGTATTGGGGTAGACGATCACGGGATGATACTTTACGGCGTTTGGCGGATGTAATGCGGTGATGATTTGTCATGTAGGCAGACGATCATGGGATGACAATCTATGACCCTTAGCGATTGTCATCTGGTGACAATTGGGGGTGCCAGACGGTGACAATCTGAGACATAAGCGGTGGATGCTTATGGGGTTATAGTTCGCAAATCATACAAGCTCGATTTTAGAAGTTGCGCTCGACGCAGATGGTGCACACAAAGAGCGCAACTACAGGATGCTTAGATATTGGGATGCTTAGACATTGCTGTGACTTCGGAGTTGGATATACATGTGCATTAGAGCTGAAATCACGACGTTGGTTTGCTCATAGCGAAAATTGGGCCCTTTTAGGGCCCAACATATCAATGTATCTATATATAGCCCGAGGCGTATAGGCATAGCCTGAGGCGTACAGGCATAGCCTGCAGCAATATCCTATTTTGATTTTGCCAGGCTACATCACGGTAACCTCTGCTATGCCAATGCGCCTCAGGAACCTATACTCTGGTTCGCTTATCCGGACTATTGTGATCTGCCTTCCCATGCGGCTCTCCAGGATTGCGAAGAATGTCATATCCAGCCTAACCACCGCCCGCAAGCAGACGAATTCGTCGCTTGAGTAGTCAGGCATATATCCAGGAGGATAAGTCTGCTTGAGTGCCTGATTCTCTTCCATGCCGGTTACCCCCTTTGTCAACAATATTTTGTCGGAGATCTGTTCTATTCTATGAAAAAGCGGTGAAAAAGGTGAGGAACCAATCTATGCTTGTTTTCATAATATTAACTAGCGCTCGCATATTATAGGCTACCAAGCCCGGACAAAAACAGGAGTTGATCGTACGCGGCGCGCATACTGGCATTCGGGTATTGCCGGTTCATCTATATGTTGCCTGCATGGCACCTTTCAGAAGGGGGATGAGCCCATGGAAGGCGGGACGGATGATAATCCGGTGATCAAGCAGATAATTGGGGGGGTTGTTGCGGCGCCCTTTATCTTTGCCGCAGCGCCGATTGGCTTTTTTGTAGGGTTTGCGCCCGTAATCGGAATATTCTCAGAAGACGAAGCCCGCTACTCCATAATGCGGATTTCTGATGCTGAGTATATGTTCCTTAGGCGTATAGGGATAAGGGAAGCTGTGGTAGTGATGTAACGATCATAATAAGGCAAACATCCATGTAGCTGAATATGCCCATATGGCCGAGTTGGCACATAGTTGAATCCAAATATAGCCAGATCGATTATTCGGCTAGATTCGCACGCATAGCCAGATGCGAACATATGGCTATGCGTGCAGCCAGATCTGCCCATATAGCCGACTTCATGTACATAGCAGATCCCCATATATGGTTTGATTGCAGCTGCGGGCCAGACCTATATGTTGAATCTGAAATTCATGATATCGCCATCCTTCACAATATAATCCTTACCTTCTAACCGATAGACCCCACCGCTTCTGACGGCAGCCACTGAGCCTGCATTTTTGAGATCCTCGAAGGAGACCACCTCGGCTCTTATGAATCCTCTTTCTATGTCTGAATGCACCTTGCCAGCAGCCTTTTTTGCCGTTGTGCCATCCTGGATCGGCCACGCCTTAACCTCATCCTCCCCCACGGTGAAGAAGGAAATGAGGCCGAGCACCTGATAGACCTTTTTCGACAATTGCCCTATGGCTGGCTCAGTAATCCCGTATTCTTGCAGAAACACCTTTTGTTCCTCTCCTGGTAACTCCTGTATTTCCGCTTCAATCTTAGCAGAGAGCTCGATCAGAGGGATATCATGTTCCGCTAGATAGGCCTTGAGTTTCTCCTTGCCAGGATAAGAATGCTCCAAAAACTGATCCTCACTTAGATTCACCACAATGACTATGGGTTTTAAGGTCAAGAACGCATATCCCCTGAGGTTATGCTTTTCCTCTGGCGTCAAAAGTCGATCTAGCCTTTTTCCTTCCTCAAGAAGCGGCTTCGCGCGCTGCAATAATTCAAGTTCAGCTTCTTCATCCGCGTTTCTTTTCCTTGAATGCTCGAGCCGCTCGATTCTATTCTGTGCGACCTGTAGATCTGCCAGGATAAGGTTTAGATTCAAGGATTCGATTTCACTAATAGGGTCGATTTCATAGTCTATAGGCAGTGCGCCTGGCACATTTCCAAAGGCGCGAATCACATAGATAAAAGCGTCGACAGTGCGAAGATAGGACAGAAAACGACTGCAATCAGCCTTAGAGCCGTTCGTGCTAGCTGATAGACCGGGCACATCCGTGATTTGTATTTGGGCATAGGTGGTTTTGCGTGGTTTGAACATATTTGAGAAAAAATCAATCCTCTCATCTGGCACCTTTGCCATCCGAATCGCCACATCCTGTCTGCCTGGCCGCATTTCCTTCCCATACGGTTGATCTCCGCTGTTACCCGCAAGCAGATTAGATAGCGTGGTTTTTCCTGAAAGTGGTGGCCCCACAATTGCTACTTGCATATTTCATTGCCTCTCTCGATATGTCATATTTCCAGAGATTTCATATCTTAGCGTTCCCAACTACAGCCTCATAAAAGGCCAGTCCCCATGGATCTGTCTTCTCATTGATTATATAATTATATGGCACGGGGTGATACTGATCAACGTTTCATTGGCCATGTTGTTCGCGGTCCCTGGAAGGACTTACAATATAGGGAATCTAACGGAAAATCTGATGATCGAAGAATCTGATGATGCCGCAAAGAATCAGGATAGGAGGGATTTCCTTGCTAAATGGTATGATAAACCTCAGGAGTGATACGCAGACGCTGCCCACGGAGGAGATGCTGGAGGCGATGGCTAAGGCCCCGCTCGGCGATGATGTCTATGGGGAGGATCCGACTGTGAACGCCCTGGAGGAACTTGCAGCCAGCGTGGTCGGTAAGGAGGCGGCCTTATTCGTTCCCAGCGGGACAATGGGAAATCTCATCGCCCTCAAGGTGCACACTCGCCATGGGGAGGAAGTCATTCTTGAGAAGGATAGTCACATTTACTATTACGAGGCCGGCGGCCTGGCGGCCATATGTGGTCTTACCCCGAGGCTCGTCACGGGGCATATGGGCGTTATGGACGCCAAAGATATAGAAGAAGCGCTGAGACCCTATAACATTCATCACCCTCCAACATCTCTGATCTGCTACGAGAATACTCATAATCGTGCTGGTGGTACGGTGGTGAGCGTAGAAAAAAGCAAGGAATTATATGAACTTGCCAAAAAGCATGGATTTGCTGTGCACCTGGACGGAGCGCGAATCTTCAATGCCGCCCTCTATCTTGGCGTAGATGCAAAGGTCCTGGCGAGTTACGCAGACTCTGTGATGTTCTGCCTTTCCAAAGGATTGAGCGCCCCCGTGGGTTCTGTGCTTACTGGTTCTAAAGATTTCATAAAACGGGCAAGGCATGTGCGAAAAATGCTAGGAGGCGGGATGCGCCAGGCGGGGGTCCTTGCCGCGGCAGGGATAATCGCTATAAGCAAAATGCGTGACCGGCTCGAGGAGGACCACAAAAATGCTCAGTTGCTAGCAAAAGGGGTTGCGGAAATTCCCGGGCTCACTGTTGACCTGAAGACAGTTCAGACAAATATGGTGAATGTCAATATCGATCCATCTGTAATGCCACTCTCAACCTTTGTTGACGAACTAGAAAAACGAAGGGTTCTAGTCTCCACCAGGCCTCCCCGCGGAATACGTCTGGTGACTCACAGACATGTATCCCGCGAGGATATAGAGACCGCATTGGAGGTAATGAAAGAGATACTTGCCTAGCTATTGGCCAGGCGATGAGACGAAGGAATTCCGTTCATTGTGGAGAAGGAAATAGGGAAGTCTAGCTGAAGGCGCACTTGAAAGGCGTCATATTTTTGTTCGGTTTGGGGGGACCTTGATGGGCGTTGAAGATAAAATAAGGGAATTGGGGTTTGAATTGCCGGAGTGCCCGAAGCCTGTCGCGGCTTATGTGCCGGCGGTCAAGGCCGGGGAATTTGTCTATGCCTCGGGCCAGACGGCGATAGTTGATGGCAAGCCTGTTCATCCCGGCAAGCTCGGGGCAGGCGTTTCTATCGAGCAAGGTTATGAGGCCGCCAGGATATGTGCCCTCAGATGCCTTGCTGAGATCAAATCAGTCATCGGCGATCTAGATAAGGTAAAGCAGATCGTGAAGGTAACGGGGTATGTGGCATCGGGCCCTGGATTCGGCGATCAGCCGAAGGTGGTAAATGGCGCTTCAGAACTCCTCCGTCAGATTTTTGGGACAAAGGGGGAGCATTCGAGATCGGCTATTGGAGTGGCCGAACTCCCCGGCGGGGCGTGCGTGGAGGTCGAGATCATCGCGCAAGTGTAGCGAAGGGGCAGTGTGGTCGGAATGGCAGGTGCAGATGTCAGTCGCGACGAGATCATCCAGTTGCTGTCGCAACTTATATCGCTGAAAAGCGTCAACCCTCGTGACATGGAAAACCCCGGACCCGATGATGGCGAGCTACATATGGCAGAGTTCATTGCCAAATGGGGTAAGGATCTTGGTCTGGCTGTGGAGGTTCATGAGGTTCTTCCAAATAGACCCAACGTGATAGTGAAGCTGGAAGGCAGGGACCCTGAGAAGATAATCCTACTTGAAGGACACATGGATACAGTTCAGGTGGATGGAATGGTCATAGATCCATTTATGGCGAAAACAGCAGGGGATCGGATCTATGGCCGGGGCGCGTGTGACGCTAAGGGATCGCTGGCCAGCATGATGCTGGCGCTGAAAACAATTGCCTCTTCGCCAGAAAAGATCGATGCCTCAGTGGCGCTGGCCGCAGTGGTTGATGAGGAGCACAAGTTTAGGGGAGTGCAAGCCCTGATAGATTCGGGCATGAAGGCTAGCGCGGCTATTGTCGGTGAGCCAACCGGGCTTGATCTGGTCATTGCCCACAAGGGATGTGCGAGATGGTGGATCACCGCGCATGGTAGGGCGGCTCATAGTTCGCAGCCGCAGGAAGGAATAAATGCCATATATAAGATGTCTCATGTGATCAAGGCTATTGAGGGCTTGGGAAGGGCTTACATGGCTCGGAGTCACCCTCTAGTTGGTCCACCCTTGATCACAGTGACTTTGGTGAAAGGTGGGTCTGGGATCAATACAGTCCCGGATCGGTGTGCCATCAATATAGACAGGCGAACATTGCCCGGCGAGAATGCGGATGATGTGATAGGGGAGGTACTAGCTCTCCTTGAGGATTTGAAGCGGAAGGATCCGGAACTAGAAGTGGAGATGGAACCCCCTTATCTTTTTGATCCTCCCATGGAGATTTCGCGAGATGAGCCTATTGTAGGGGCGCTTGAGAAGGCAATCATTCGCCTCGGGAGATCTCCCAGGATCACTGGAGCGCCTTATGGAACTGACGCCAGTAAGCTTGTCAGAGCCGGGATTCCTTCGGTGGTCTTCGGCCCCGGGTCGATTGCAAATGCTCATGCGGCGGATGAATATATAAGTATTTCTGAGATAGAAGCGGCAGTAAGGATCCTTGTAGAAGCTATAGCCGATTTCTAATCATTGCCCAGATATCTTTAACGGAGGTGTAACTGATGTATGATCTTGTTACCTTCGGCGAAGCGATGGTGAGGCTCTCGCCACCGGATTTCAAGAGGATCGAGCAGGCAAGCTCCTTTGACGTTCAGGTAGGCGGAGGGGAGCTCAACGTAGCCGTCGCTGCGAGCCGACTAGGGCTCAAGACGGCCTATGTTACCCGCGTCCCGAAAAATCCTCTAGGACGGCTTATAGTTAACAAGGCTAGAGAGCATGGAATTGACACTTCGCACGTTGTATGGGCCGAAGATGGCCGAGCGGGGATCTATTTTCTCGAGCTTGGGGCGGCTCCCAGGGCCAGTAGCGTGGTTTATGACCGGGCTGGTTCCTCCATCAGCTTGATAAAGCCCGGGGAAGTGAATTGGGATGAGGTTTTCAAAGGGGCAAAGGCATTCCATGTAAGCGGCATAACTCCCGCCCTCAGCAAATCGGCGGCCGATGTCACCATGGAGGCGCTCAAAAGCGCCAAGGCGGCCGGATGCAAGGTGAGCTTTGACCTGAATTATCGCGCCAAACTCTGGGCTGAAGAGGAAGCCAACAAGTGCATGGTTCCGATGATGGAGTATGTGGATGTCCTGATTACCACTGAAGAAGATACATACCGTGTATTTCGGATCAAGGACGAAACTTATGAGAAGGTGGCGGAAAAGTTGCACGAGACCTTCGGATTTGATGTAGTGACCATAACTCTGCGGGAAACGCCGTCGGTCTGGAGGAATAAGTGGACGGCTATTGCCTATCATAATGGCAGGTTTTATACCGATAGGACCTATGATGTCGAGATTGTGGATAGGGTAGGGGCTGGCGATTCTTACAGCGCGGGATTCATTTATGGATATCTTACCGGCGATGTAGACAAGGGAGTCAAATATGGTAATGCCCTGGCGGCTTTGAAGCATACAATTCCAGGAGATCTGAACTGGGTTACTTTAGAGGAAGTTGAAGCCCAGCTCAAAGGGGCGGGGCTTAGGATCAGCAGGTAAAGGATTGTGATAGGGACTAGCGGATATATGGCCGCGTTGTCGAGGACGGCGCGAGCCAAGTGAACAATAGCCCGGGAGGTATTAGATATGGATTCACGGGACATTCATCTCAAGACTATGATAGATACTGGAGTTGTAGCGATAATTCGCGCGCAGAGTTCTGATGAGCTCGTGGATGTAGCAACCGCCTTGAAGAATGGAGGCCTGAAGGCCATAGAGGTTACCATGACGACACCAGGCGCTTTGGATGTGATATCCCAGGTGGCAAAACAGATGGGTGATGAGGTCATCATAGGTGTTGGGTCTGTTTTGGACAGTGAAACAGCGAGAATGGCCATCCTTGCCGGCGCCCAGTTCGTCGTATCTCCGGTCTTGAACCGAGACGTGATCGCGCTTTGCAAGAGATATAGCAAGGTGGTCGTCCCGGGGGCATTCTCGCCGACAGAAATACTGGCTGCCTGGGAAGCGGGGGCTGATGTGGTGAAGGTCTTCCCTGCCACCCGCCTGGGACCAAGTTTCTTCAAGGATATAAAAGGCCCTCTGCCTCAGATCCGGTTGAGTCCGACTGGAGGCGTGAATCTCGAAAATGCGGGGGATTTCATCAAGGCAGGGGCTTCATTCGTTGGAGTCGGGACTGCCCTCGTTGATAAAAAGATGATAGCTGAGAGGCGCTGGGATGACCTATCTGCTCTCGCGCGCAAATACCTGGAGGTCGTTAGGGCTGCGCGGCAGTAGGACAATACATATCCGTTACGTTTTGCCCCGGCATATAACAAGGAGCGGATTAGAATAAGAGTCCGCTCCTTTATCATCGAATCCTTTGTTATCGAATCTCATCCACCGCGATCTTGAGGCAGATCTTATTTGCAACCTCCGGGGAGATACTCATGATCCCGGGGCCGTGGGCATCTTCTGGGAAGAATACCGCCACAAAGCCAGGCGTCAGGATAACTTTCTGATGCTCTTGAGGGACTGCAAAGAATTGGATATCGCGCTCAGCGGAGTAGTTGTCAACCGGCTTGCAATCTGCCGCATCAGCCCAGAGGATTGTCTCACTACTTGATAGGACAATCTGGAAATCCACGTACTCGCGGTGAGCCTCCATGAGCTTCTCTTCGGCGGGCACTGTCATATAGCGTGTCAGGACTGCGCAAATACGCTCTCCATCCACGGAAAACCTGCGTGATTCACCAGGCCCGAGGGAATGTAGTATCGCCAGGGCCTCTTTTTCTGTGCCATTGACGCATCCTTTCAAAAATTCCAATCCCTTTTTCATTGCAGGTGAGTCAGTCATCTGGAGTCCTATTCTATCTAACCTTGCAAAAAGCATCTCATTGCCTCCTTAATGCTAGCAGATAATCTGGCCCTCCGCGAGATCCTGTTATATATCATCGAGGCAGCCATATGAACAATGATTTCGACATATTCGCCAGAAAACGCAAGATTCCTGCAAGAGCATTGCCCCGGCAGGAAATCCGCAAGTAATGGCGAATCATTGGGTGCGGGTCTGAATATCCGGTGGAAGAATACCGTGACAAGGCCAGAGGTCAGATCAGCTTCTCATATCTCCACCCCTCGCAACTTAAGTTCTTCAGCTAGATGACACGCTACATAATGGCCGGGCCTTATTTCGCGAAGCGGGGGGATCTCTTCGCCGCATAGCTTTTCCTGGTAGACGCATCGCGGGTGGAAATAGCATCCCGTTGGTGGATTTATGGGAGATGGCACATTGCCCTTTAGGAGGATCCGTTCTCTCCTATAATCAGGATCTGGCACCGGCACAGCTGATAGAAGCGCCTCAGTGTAAGGATGCATAGGGCTACTATAGAGTTCGTTCGTGTCGGCAAGTTCGATCACTCGCCCCAGGTACATTACCGTGACGCGGTTTGAGATGTGTTGGACAACGGAGAGATCATGCGCGATGAAAAGGTATGTGAGGCCAAATTGTCTTTGAAGTTCCTCGAGCAAATTCAGCACTTGACCCTGGATCGAAACATCAAGCGCTGACACAGGTTCATCACATACAATCAGACGGGGATTTAGAGCAAGCGCTCGCGCTATACCTATACGTTGACGCTGCCCGCCGGAAAATTCATGAGGATAGCGCCGCATGTGTTCGGGACGAAGGCCTACGGCCTCAAGAATCTGGCTTACCCTTTCCTCGGCCTCTTTTCCTTTTGCTTTGCCATGGATTATGAGGGGCTCCTTTACTATATCACCTACGCTCATCCTGGGATTCAGAGAAGAATTGGGATCCTGGAATATCATGGCGATCTCCTGCCTGATCATTTTCATCTCTGCAGGCCCAAGCTTAAGGAGGTCCACAAAACTCGATTCTCCATTCTGGGAGAGAATACGGCTTTTGAACTCTATCGTGCCAGCAGTCGGTTCGATCAGGCGAATTATACACCTTCCAGTGGTGGTCTTACCACAGCCGCTTTCCCCGACCAGGCCCAATGTTTCACCTTCCTTGATAAAGAGATCGACCCCATCTACGGCCTTCACATAGCCCGCTATAGTCTGAAGAATGCCACTGCGAATCGGAAAGTATTTCTTAAGACCTTTTACCCTTAGCATGATATCATCAGGCATCGACCTTCACCCCGCTTTCCTTGTAGAGCCAGCAGCGGACCTCATGACCATCAGGCATTTGGAATAATGGAGGGGGTTCCAGGCACTCTGCCATACGGGCCGGGCATCGTGGCTCGAACCGGCAGCCCTCGGGAAAATCAAAAGGATCAGGGATGTTGCCCTGGATTGGGATGAGAGGTTGCTTCGCCTGAGAGCCTATTCTTGGCATAGACTTCAAGAGCCCATCCGTGTATGGGTGCAAATGCTTTTTGAATACATCTCGAACCGTGCCATGCTCTACCACCTGTCCAAGGTACATGACAACTACCTCGGAAGTCATTTCAGCTATTACTCCCAGGTCATGGGTGATCATCAATATTGAGGCATTGAACTCTCTTTGGAGTTCCCTCATAAGGTCCAGTATCTGTGCCTGGATTGTGACATCCAGAGCGGTAGTAGGCTCATCGGCTATGAGAAGGGATGGATTACAGGATAGAGCCATGGCGATCATAGCACGCTGTCTCATCCCACCGCTCATTTGATGAGGATATTCATCGACCCGCCTTTCTGGATTCGGGATCCCCACCAGGTCGAGCATTTCAATGGCCCGCCTTCGGGCGGCCTTTTTGTCTAACCCCTGATGTAGCATTATAGCCTCCATTATCTGATTGCCTATGGTATATACGGGATTTAGCGAAGTCATGGGCTCCTGGAATATCATGGCTATTTCTTTTCCGCGAATCGAACGATATTCAGGTCCTTTGGGAGGTAGGCTGTCCAAGGCCACGGACGACCCACCTTCGCGGTAGAAAAGAATCCTGCCGGTCACTTTGCCTGGCGGTTGAGGGACAAGGCCCATTATCGACAGCGCAGTAATGCTTTTGCCGCAACCACTTTCTCCCACGAGGCCAAGAGCCCTATGTCTCCCGATGGAGAAGGAAACTCCATCAACGGCGCGCACTATGCCGTCTGATGTATAGAAATATGTCCTGAGGTCATTGAGTTCGATAAGAGGCGGCTCCGTGGCGGCGTGACTGAGCGTTGCTCCAACTGGTTCCTGCGAAGACATTTGATTCATTCATTCCACCTCCCTGGCTTTTGCATCCTATAGCGAGAGGGTCTGGCCTTATTTGTTTGAATAAGGGTCGGCGGCATCACGTAGGCCATCCCCCATGAAGTTGAAGGATAGAACAGTCAATATCACGAAGAAAACGGGGATGATGAGCCACGGACTCTGGCGCAAGGAGCGTATATTCTGCGTCTCCTGTAAAAGCACACCCCAGCTGGTCATGGGGGGGCGAAGCCCCAGGCCAAGAAAACTCAGGGCGGTTTCTCCCAATATCATTCCAGGAATGGAGAGCGTGGCTGTGACTATGATGTGGCTTAGACAATTTGGCACGAGATGACGTGTTATTATACGCCAGTTGCTTGCGCCGATGCTCTTAGCCGCGGCAATGAAATCTTGTTCCCGGAGGGAAAGCACCATTCCCCTTATTTGACGCGCCAGACCGCCCCATCCGATGACCGAGAGTATCACTGTTATTCCAAAATAGACTCCAATGGGGGACCAGTTTGGTGGCACTGCCGCAGCTAGGGCCATCCAGAGCGGAATGCCGGGGAAGGCCATGAGAAGCTCCGTGATTCTCTGGATTATGATATCCATGGTGCCGCCAAAATAGCCTGATATCGTTCCGAGTATTACGCCAAAGATGAGGCTGAGGAACACTCCTACAAGTCCTATTGTGAGCGAGATGCGGCCCCCATAGATGATGCGCGAGAAGAGGTCCCGTCCCAGCCTGTCTGTACCGAATATATAGCATGAGGCCTCGGGATCATCCCTTGAGACCCCGAAAAGGTGCAAGTCCGTTGTAAAGAGACCCCACAGTTTGTATGTGTCTCCTCTCGCAATGAAATAGATCGGATATTTCTTTGATGTGTCAATCACAAAACTACGCCGGAATGTGGCAAAATCTAGCTTCTTCTGATATCCATAGACGAAGGGCCTCAGGTGAAACTTACCTTCTGTATCGATAAAATGAGGTATTTGGGGGGGAGCGCTCAGATGCGGTGATTCCAGTGTTAAAGTATAAGGGGCGAAAAATTCCGCGAAAAGCACGCATACGAAATAGAAACAGCCCAATACTATGGCACCGGCGACTGCCATCTTGCTTTTCTTGAATTTCCTCCAGACAAGCTGCCAGTAGCTTCGCCCTACCTGTGTTTCCTGGCGCAGGGGTTTGGGAGAAGTCCCTGGAGCCGGATTTACTTTAGCGGGGAATCTACGTCTCAGTTGCGGCAAGATCGGGATCAAGCCATCCACCTCCTTTGATCGTAACAGATGCGGAGATCCGCTAGTCATAGCGGATACGAGGATCCGCCCAGGCAAGGGCAAAGTCAGCGAGAAGGTTTCCAAGAACCAGCATCATGGCCAGGAACATCAGAAATGTCCCAGCCAGGAACATGTCCTGGGTCTGGAGAGCGGTAAGGAATAGGGGACCTGTAGTTGGAAGATTCAGGACGATGGAGGTCAGGGTCTCGCCGGAAATGATCCCCGGGAGGGACATCCCCGCCATGCTGATCAGAGGATTGATGGCGACCCTTACAGCATGCTTGAACACCACGATACGTTCCTTTAGCCCCTTGGCCCGCGCAGTGAGGATATATTGCTGCCCTAGTATATCGAGAAGATTCCCCCGCATGACACGAATGAGTCCGGCTGTGCCTGACATCCCTATGATGATCACGGGGATCCATATATGCTTTAGCATATCCAGGATTTTTGCCAAATTCCAGGGGGCGTCCACGTATTTGGGCGAGAAAAGCCCACCCACAGATTGATCGAAATAGAAGACCGCCACGAACATGAGTATAAGGGCCAGGAGAAACCCAGGGATTGAGAGGCCTATAAACCCCAGGAATGTAAAGATGCGGTCGCCGATAGAATACTGGTGGGTTGCTGAGTAGATGCCGATGGCAAGGGCTATGACCCATGTGAAGATCATGGTGACAACTGACAGCGTCACCGTCAGGGCTATGCGCTCGCCAACAAGTTCACTTACAGGCCGTTCGTATCTGAAGGAATAACCAAAGTCTCCTCTAACGAAGTTGCTGATCCAGATCCAGTATTGTAGCCATATAGGCTTGTCAAGACCGTAGCGGGCCTTGAGCTGGTCTATGTACAGCCGGGCGCTATAGTCACCCCGCGCCTCCAGTTCTGTTATCCTTATGGTAAGGAAATCGCCGGGCGGAAGCTGTATTACAAGAAACCCTATGATCGAAACCATGATCAGAAGCGGGATGGAATAAAGGACGCGCCGCAAAAGGTAAGTAAGCATCTGATCCTCCCCTTCCTATCAAGTATCAGGGGGAGGATGACCCTCCCCCTATTGCGGGATGTTTACTGCTTTATGAAGTATTGTTCAGGGTTGGTATTACCCGGACCGCCCACAGCCCATGGGCCGAGAATCCCAAAATCCGGGACGTTGCGGAAGTTTTTCTTGACAATTACGGGCTGCGGCAGGTCTCCAGTGATGCCGATGTAGAAGGGGCCATCGGTGATATGTATCTTTATCGCATCCCATACATAGCGGTGGCGCTTTTCCACGTTGGGCTCTTCGATGCCTTTTTCATAAAGCTTGATGAGCTTCTCTTCCGGGCTTCCTGGTTCAGGCGCTTCGCCTTCTTCACCACCGGTCATGTACCACCTGCCTACCTTTGGCCATGCGCGGCTGTCACGTACCGGGAACACCCAGTCTGGATATGTCCAGAGGTCCATCTCTGCACAGTGGGCAAAGCGGAATTGGTATGTGCTCTGGGTTTGCCTCTGTCCTTCTTCCGGCGTCCCCTGGACGGCGTTCAGAACGGTCCTGAGACCGACTGCCTCCCAGAAATTCTTTACAAGGGCGCCGGTCTCAGCATTTATCTCAGCGATACCCCATCCGGTGATGTCCAGGACAAGCTCGAGTTTACTTCCGTCGGGTCTTGTCCGGAATCCCTGGGCATCTCGCTTGGTAAGCCCTATTGAATCGAGAAGACGATTTGCCTCTTTGGGATCATATTTGGCATAGTTATTAGCCCATTCTTTGTAGACCTTTTGTCCCTCCGGGCTCCGGAAGTGCCAAGATTCCTTACTGATGGTGCCCTGGCGCGGTGTGGCCATGCCGTTCCATATGACTTCGTTGACACGATTTCTGTCGATCGCAAGCGATAGAGCCGCTCTGAATTTCTGATTTCGCAGAAGGTCCCGCATCCACTTATCCCCTACATAGTTCTGGTTTACTAAGATGCCTGGCCATCCACCGGCGCCATTCTGCCATAGGATCACGCGATAGCCTCCGGCCTCCTGACGCTCGAGCAATACTGGAATATTTCGCGGATTATCAACGCCGCGGAAGGTAGCGGTATAATCGCCCTTCAGCACTTGCAAGAGCCGAACTTCGGGATCTGTTACTTCAACACTTTCGATCCGGTCTATATAAGGCAACTGGTTACCCTTTGTATCTACTTTCCAATAATAGGGATTCCTTTCAAAGATTACCCTCTCGCCAGGGACATACTTCACGCAATGCCAGGCAAAGAGTGTAGGATATTCAGGATTCTGCCACCACTGGTCCTTATCCTGGAAAGTCTTCCAGTCTTTTATTTTGGGGTTGTATTTGGGATGGAACTGCTTTAGATAATGCTTGGGTTTCATTAGCGGCTCCCATTCCCAGAATCCCGATGCAAGGACGTAAGGGACGTTCCAGTTGGGGGCGTCGAAGGTGAACGAGACTGTGTAATCATCAATGAAATTTACCTTCATGAGTTTGCCATTCTTATATGCCCACCATGGAGGACGGATTACCTGATAGTCCTCGTTGAGGGCGAGATCCTCCCACCAAAACTTGAGATCCTCTGTTGTAAATGGATGACCATCTGACCATTTAACTCCTTTTCGGAAGTAAAAGGTTATAGTTTTCCCGTCCTTTGAAAATTCCCATTTTTTTGCAAGTCCGGGCACGTAGGCTGTATAATCTCTATTCCATCGTACTGGTGGGTCGTACATTATCATCTTTAGATTGCCCATACCGGGATCCCAGTGTACAGCCCGCCATGTGCCACCGTATTGTCCTATTTCTTCTACGGGCGTGACGACCATGATGTCTTCCTTTACGGGCAGCCGCTTTTCCACAGGTGGAAGTTTACCTTCTTTGACTAACTTGGAAAGCATAGGAGCTTCATTGTAGGCGAGCCCTGCGGTGGTCCCCAGGAGAATGATCGAAAGGGCCAAAATGCCGATGAAACACAGTTTGATATGTGGCTTCACTTTTTCATCCCCCCTGATGTGATTTGCGGTGATTTAGAAGATTCAGCGTGGCAAAACACGAAGATAACCCTCACTGGCCTCTTCCTGTTTTCACCCCCTATCTCGCTTTTTGGGCACCAGTCTGACAGGCGTATAGAAATCTAGACCCGCCTGGCAAGGATATCTTCTATGTCTGCGGGACGGAATGCAGAAGACCGATATAATAAAGGCGAATATTCTCGTGATGATGGGAATTTCGTTCTCTGATGGCAATACCCAAGGTAATCCGCATAGTTAGCTGATTGCTGGATAAATTGGCTAATTAGATTTTAATCTATAATTATTGTAAGTCAATGATTTCCGAATATTTTGGTTAAGGTAATCCTGCTGAGGATCTGGGGCAGAGGCAGAACTCCTTCGGGCATGCGTTCGTGAACTAACCTAGATACCCCCGAGGTTAGAAATTGCGGTTATAGCTGATAAATGCAGACTTGATCTGCGCTGCCTCCAGGTCAATATCTCCCGGCAGGATGAGTTTCGGCGAGTAAACAAGTTCCTTCAAGGCTAGCGCCCCTGCTCCGATCACGCCGATTTTGTCTCCGAATGCGCTGACCCTGATCTCTGGGGGCTCGCCGCCTCTAAGAGTCCTGGCTGTTATGATGTTCCTTATGGGCTTTAGGAGCAGGTCACCTGCGTTCATCACGCCGCCCGCGAGGATTATGAGCCTCGTGTCAATGATGCCCATAAGATTAGCTATAGCATTTCCGAGGTGGGTTCCTGCGTTCTCGAATATCTCGAGCGCCAGCCGGTCCCCCTCGTTGGCTGCTTTTGCCACTGTTTCTGCGGTGATATTGCTGAGATCGCCGCCTGCGAGGTTGCCTATCAATGACTTATTTCCTTTCTCGATCTCTTCGATGGCGAGTTCTGCAATGGCCCGGCCGGAGGCGACGGTCTCAAGGCACCCACTGCCGCCACAAAAGCATCGTCTACCTCCATCTACCACATGAGTATGTCCTAATTCTCCAGCCCTGCTGGTGCTGCCCGCGAAGATTTCCCCGTTCAGCATAAGGCCGCAGCCAATTCCGGTCCCCACGTATATCAGAGCAAGGTTGCTGAATCCCTGTCCTGCCCCAAATGTATGTTCCGCCAGGACCATTGCCCTAGCGTTTCTGTCAATCATTACCGGAATATCGGAGTCTTTGGCGAAGATATTCATCAAATTAACATTTTCCCATCCCAGGGTGGATGAATATTCTAGGATGCCGGTCTCTCGATGGATTATTCCCGGCAAAGATACTCCTATGCCGAGGGGAAGCTTGCCCCTTTCAGAGGCGTTAGTTCTGAGCGTTGCTATTAATTGCCGGACAAGGTCCGCCACTTGCGGCAGCTCGCGTGGGTCTTGAACCTCATGAACTATTTCCTCATCAATGCCTCCTTTTAGGTTTATGAAAGCTCCGGCAACACGATCCCGCGCAATGTCAATGGCTATAACGCCACCAAGTCCCTGGCGGATATCAAGCATGGTAGGTATTCGACCCGCGCCTCGCCTTTCTTCAGAAGCAACCTGAGGTACCTCATGAATCAATCCACATTCGATGAGTTCGGCGGTAAGTGTGCTCACAGCCGCGCGGCTCAGATGAGTTATGTCGGAGATCTGAACGCGTGAAATGGGGCCGCGTTTCAGGATTATCTCAAGGATCAAGGCGCGATTGCGTCGCTTGACCAAGAAGGTGCTATCCCCAAGGTATTTCTCCATTGATGAATTCGCCAGCCTTTCTATTATGTATGCGTATGTCGATCTGTGCGGAGCGGATGTCGCTCTTATGCGGACACCCACCGCGCATGCTCCTAATTAATTCATCATATAAATTTTATTCTTCATCAAAGATGCAATTCCTTTTGGTCAATATTTGAATTTGCCTCCCACCCCGAGCCAAAAAGATTCCTCATCAGGTAGCGCCAACTGTTTCTTCAGAATAAATTGCCAGAGGCTTGCCGGTATTTCCTTATGCAATGCAAAGCTTATTTTGGTCCGCAGGATACGTCCGTCAGGCAATACTTTTTCGAAATACCAGTGATCAGTCTGTTTCACTAACACCCAGCCAGTCTTTTCAATAAAGCGCTTCAGGTCGCGAAACCTAGGAGGCATTCTCCAACTCCAGGAGGTGTTCTATTTCCTTATCTGAATCGCACATGAGAATCCGCAATACATACGGGAAATGCTGGCGGCGGTTAGGCGAATTTAGGTACAGCTGGGCGTTATTTGCATAGCTTAAAGCATATTCCTTTAAATCGGCCACAAGCTGCGCAACTGCGGCTTCTAATGTCTCAGCGTTGGCCCATAATTCTAAGGCGTCTATGGTTAGGGTATAAGATTTATCGGATTCCCGGGTTATCTTGACCGGGAAGCGGTATGCTGACAGAATGATGTTTTGCTGCAAGTCCCGACGCAGCATCAATATATCCTCATGCTTTCTGCGTCGGACGACCACCGTTGGTTGGAGTAAGCTCCAGACATTATCAAAGATGGCGCTGAATCTCCCGCGGGCCTCTGTGAACCGTAGCTCCGGTAACATGCTCACTCCCCCTCACCTCCCAGTATATCAGGATATGTACAGTGTGAACAGAGTGCACAAGGGATATGCTGAGATTTTTTCTTTATGATAGGAATATCAGCCTTTATATAGAATTTGTCTCAGAGGGTTGCGGGCGGATCAGCAAAGATTCGATAGATGCCTCCATAAATAGAATATCTGGCTCAAAACCATGGGCAAACGGAGAATCAAACTAGCATGAATCAAGTATATGACGGCGTTCCTAACAACACAAAACCTTCGCCGACTGGGCGTATTTTCGATATTCAGCGGTTTTCTCTTCATGACGGGCCTGGTATCAGGACTACCGTGTTTTTTAAGGGCTGCCCTTTACGTTGCTTGTGGTGTCATAATCCGGAGTCGATCGATCCCAAGCCTGAGCTGGCCTTTTATGACAATAAGTGTATCGGGTGCGGGCGATGCGTAGCGGCGTGCCCAACAGGGGCTCTTAGGGATGATCCGGAAAAGGGAAGGGTCTATGACAGGGAGCTATGTCGCTCATGCTGGACGTGCGCAAGGAATTGTCCAAATCAGGCCCTTGTGGTGCAGGGCCGGGAATATACGGTTGAGGATGTCGTAAGAGAGGTGATTTCCGACCTTCCTTTCTATAAGACATCCGGTGGCGGGGTTACCCTCTCCGGTGGCGAACCTACCCTCCAGTTTGATTTTTGTCTTGCTCTGCTACAAGCCCTCGAGGAGAAAGGGCTCCATACCGCCCTCGATACCTCGGGTTTTGTGGCCTGGGAGAAACTCGCGCAGCTTCTCCCTTTTGTAAATCTTTTGCTATATGATCTCAAGCAAATGGATCCAGAAGAGCATCTCAGGCTGACTGGCGTTCCAAATGGCAGGATTATCGAGAACCTTCATAGAATCAACGAGTTTAATAAGCCTGTGGAGATAAGGGTCCCTATCATACCAGGTTACACCGACTCAGACGAGAATATATTAGCTATCGGCTGTCTTGTCAGGGAGTTTACGTGTGTCAAGAGGGTGAAGCTCCTGGCATATCATAAGCTTGGGATGAGCAAGCCATGGAAGTTCAATCAACGAAGGGGGCTGCCGGAGGTGGAGCCGCCAGGCAAACAGCGAATGGATGAATTGAGGGACCTCATGGCGAGTCTGATTGGCAGAGAGCGGGTGTACATGTAATGACTTATCAGGAGCGCATCGAGGCGCTTCGCGCCACGAAGTTGGAACAAACAAGGGAGAAACAGCAGGTTATCGGATCCATGGATCATGATGACTGGGGCCTTATACTTCCGCCTCCGGACAAAAGGGAAATCGTCCAGACTGTGAGCTCTTCCGGGATGCCCATTACCGATGTGCTGCTGAAGGATTTCAAGCCTGTGAGCAACCATCCCAGTGGAGGGTTTTTCGGGCCGAAAGCATGTGGCGAGAATTTCAGGAGGCTCCTGGAGGTGCACCCAACCTATATAGATCCTATAAGCTCGCTCCTGGGCGGCTATATGGTTAACTTCATGTCCTACCGCAAGCCTCATTGGAATCCAGATTTCGATTATTCGCATCTACGTGAAAATCAGAAGAAATATCAGCTTGTCAGCGGAATAGGCGCTACTCAGCACTTCTGTCAGGATATGGCCATCGGTTTTGAATTAGGTTGGGGAGGCCTTCTGGATAAGATTAGACATTATCGGAAGGTCAATGAGGCCCAATCTGCCGGGCCCTGCGATGGGTCTCAGCCTTCAGGGTCCTATGACGAATGTCGGTCCGCAGAGTTCTATGACGGGCTGGAAGATATAGTCCTCGGCGTGCAGAACTGGATCAAGCGCCATGTCGAAGAGGCGCGCCGTATGGCTGAAAAGGAAGAAAACCCGCAATTCAAAGAGAATCTGAACGCCATGGCAGATATGAATGAACGTCTCATAACAGATCCGCCCCGTACATTTAGGGAAGCGTGCCAGTGGACACTCTGGTATCTCATAATTGCGCGTATGTACAACGGCAGCGGTTCGCTTGGGCGGCTCGACGTGCTCCTTTACCCCTATTATAAGCGCGATATGGAGGCAGGCATACTCACAGATGAAGGGGCGATATTCCATATAGCATGCCTTTTGCTGAGGGATACGGCATACCTCCAGCTCGGAGGGTATGACGCAGCTGGCAACGATGCGACGAACCCGGTTTCGTTCCTGATATTGGAGGCTGCCCACCGGTTGCGGATTCCGGCCAATATCGGCGTATGTGTCGGAAACGGAGTAGATCCCGACCTCATGCGTAAAGGCGTGGAGATCCTCATCAATGATAAGACTGGGATTCCTAAGTTTTTGGGGACTGATCCTACCGTTGAGGGATTTGCAAAGAATGGCTACCCGATGGAGCTTGCCCGCGAGCGTGCTTATGCTGGTTGCCACTGGTATGGCATCCCGGGACGTGAATATACATTAATGGATTGCGTCAAGATCAACTTTGCCACGGTATTTGATGTGGCACTACGCGAGATGATGGCAGACGCCAGCGTCACCCCAAGCGTGGATGAATTGTGGGCGCGCTTCATCAAACACCTCGGGATTGCTGTGGATACCATAGCCAGAGGCCTTGACTTCCATCTTGAGCACATGCATGAAGTATTCCCCGAATTAGTACTTGATCTATGCTGTTACGGGCCTATTGAGAAAGGGCTTGACGCTTCTCATGGTGGGGTTGAATTCTATAACATGTGTCTGGATGGGGCGGCCCTCGCTACAGTAGCTGATTCCTTTGCTGCCATAGAACAGCGTGTTGAAAAAGAAAGGCTACTGACATGGCAAGAATTGATGCATTATCTGGATACTGACTGGGCGGGGCCTGATGGGGAGCAACTGAGGCTCATGATGAAGAATATCCCGCGATACGGAAGCGGCGGCTCCCGTGCTGATGAATATGCAGTGCGCATCTCACAGGCTTTTACCAGGCTTGTGAAAGAGAACTCCACCCCGGCCGGATACAATATGATCCCGGGTCTATTTTCCTGGGCAAACACCATTCCCATGGGCAAGAACCTGGGCGCCACGCCCAATGGACGACATGCCGGCGACCCGATTTCACACGGGGCCAACCCTGACCCCGGTTTCCGGAAGGATGGAGCTGCTACCGCCATGGCTGTGGCTATAGCGTCTGTACAGCCTGGGTATGGCAACGCAGCGCCTATGCAGATAGAGATAGATCCTGCGATTTCAAATGAGGAAGGAGCCGTCGATGTCGTATCTAGTCTCATAAAGACCCATTTTGATCTAGGCGGGACCATGGTGAATATAAACGTAATGGATGCAGAGAAGGTGCTGGAGGCGCATAAGGATCCTGGCAAATATTCTGACCTTGTTGTGCGGGTGACAGGCTTCAGCGCATACTTCAGCAGTCTGTCGCCAGAATTTCGCCAGTTGGTTGTGGATAGGATCATCGGCATGTCTGCATAGGGGCCTGCACTTGGACTTGTCTAGGTCGCCCCGAAGGTGCCAGTCTGATTTCTATTGCGCTATCTGGTCCATTGCCGGCCAGGATTCAGTTGCTACATGTGGAATGTGCGAAGATTTAAGTAATAATTTGCATATGCATTTCAGATGCATAGCTGGTAGAATGTTGTCAGGAGAACCAGATAGAATCTGTGAATGAACGGGTTCAAACTTGCTTACTCGGGTCCAGAATAAAGGCTGCATAATAGCCCCTTCTAAAGGGATAAGGGAGAGGGAGAGGCTGTGATTAAGCTGAGGAGAATCACCACAAGACCGATTTTGAGCCCCATTCAGGATCATGAATGGGAAGGGGCGGCAGTATTCAACTGCGCTGCTGTCTATGACCGGGGACTTTTTCACCTGTTATATCGTGGAATGAATCGTGATTACAGTGGTGTCGGCGGGAAGTTCATTTCTAGTATTGGATATGCGGTCAGCACAGATGGATTCAATTTCTTGAGGTTGGATCGTCCTGTCCTGGTCGGGGAGGGCGAGCAGGAAGGTTCGGGGGTTGAAGACCCACGCGTCACCAGACTCGGCGACACTTATTACATGTTCTACACAGCATATGGGGCAAGGTACGCGGATGACTACCGGATTTCCCTTGCTACCAGTCAGAACCTGATCTCATGGAAAAAGCACGGGATCATGTTGGACGAACCCAACAAGGATGCGGCGCTTCTGCCGGAAAAGATAGGTGGGCGCTATGTCATGTTTCATCGTAGGCCTCCAGCCATTTGGGTCGCGTATTCTGAGGATCTGAAGAATTGGACTGATCACCGGAAGATAATGGATATCCGTCCTGGCTGGGAATCCAGAAAGGTAGGTATCGCAGGGCCTCCAATGAAGAGGGATGATGGCTGGCTGCTATTTTACCATGCGGTGGACGAAAATTGGGTTTACCGCCTTGGAGTGGCGCTCTTGGATCTTGAGGATCCGACAAAGGTAATCGCCCGGCAGAATGAGCCGGTCCTAGAACCTGAATTGGCATGGGAGAAGGAGGGGCTTGTTCCTAATGTGGTCTTCAGCTGCGGACATGTTGATGTAGGAGACGAATATTATGTCTACTACGCCGGAGCAGATCATCACATCGGAGTAGCGGCGGTTGCCAAGAAGGATGTCAAGTTCGAGAGAGAAGCCGGCGAAGAGAGCCAGTTGATTGCAGTCTAGTTTAGGGCCTTGCCCGACGGTGGCGGGACGTTAATCGGAAAGGGTTGCGTGGGCAAGAATATGGGCACCTTCTATGGGGTGCCCTTCCATATTTCGCGACATTGATTCTTTCAGGTTATATATTGCATCCTGCCCGATTTGAATGTATACTCAAGGTAGATACATGTTTGCATGGTTTCCGTCCGGACAACATCAACAAGCATCGGCAGGTGATTGAGATTTAGCCGGACGGAAAGAGGTGTGGAGAAATGATCGTTAAGGTTCAAAGATGGGGGAATAGTCTGGCATTGCGCATCCCAAAGTCTTTCGCTTCGGAAGTCAATCTTGAACCGGGTTCCCGAGTCAACCTTTCTCTCAGAGGCCGAAGAATTGTGATCAGCCCCATATCCCAAGAATATTCTATGGAAGAACTTGTCTCACGCATAAATGAATCAAATGTACATAGGGAGATATCAACTGGTGACCCTATGGGGAAGGAATTGTGGTAATGCGCGGCACCTACATTCCTGACCGGGGCCATGTGGTATGGCTCACTTTTGATCCGCAAGCAGGGCATGAACAAGCTGGAAGGAGACCCGCTGTCGTCATATCCCCGCGCCCATATAATGAAGTGACCAGTCTTGGAATCTTTTGTCCGATCACATCGCAAGTAAAAGGATATCCATTTGAAGTCTTGATTCCAGAAGGGCTGACGGTAAGTGGCGTAATTCTATGTGATCAGATTAAAAGCCTGGACTGGCGGGTCAGAAATGCAACATATCTTTGTGAGTTGCCGGGGGCGACGGTTGCCGATGTCCTTGCGAAATTGAAGGCGCTGGTTTCTTGAAGATGGCCGCAATGGGGAGTTCAGGCGTCAATAGCAGTAATGTCGGGCTTGCCACCAGCATGCCAGAAGAATATAATCATCTTCAGTCGCGAGTCGCTGATGAGGGATTTGGTTACCCTCGCGACCGAAGGGGTCACAGGATTTGCACTTTAGGCGTCTAGATCTGGCGCGTCTTAGATTACGCCTCTCTTTCTCCAAAGCGCGGGATAGGAATAGGCCAAGAACCAGGCGGGCACTGCTGGAGGAAAACATCCGTTATAACATTTATAATGGAGTCGCCGCCCTGGTTTCGGTGAATTTGGTCATTCCCTTTCTCGGCATCTTCGGCCTGCGGGTTGGGGCCACAAACACGGAAATAGGCCTCATTACTTCTCTTCCGGCCATGATCAGCCTGGTTTCGGCCCTGCCGGCAGCGTTTTTAGTAGACAGGTGTTCAAACCACAAGCATTTCACTGTGGCATTGATCCTGCTTACGCGTTTCCTATATACGCCTCTCGCACTGATCCCTTTTTTCCCGTCAAGATGGCAACCTATACTGTTGCTGGCGGTGGTCACCATCATGACAATTCCGCAGGCATTCCTCAGCGTAGCGTGGCAGAGCATCATAGGATCCGCTATTCCTCCCGAGGTTAGGTCTGATGCCTTTGCTGAACGTAGCATCTGGATGACCCTCAGCGGCACGGTTTCAGTGCTCCTTGGGGGATGGATCATGGATCATATTGCCTATCCGGTCGGGTATCAGGTCGCCTTTGTCGCATCTTTCCTCGCTGGAATTGCCGAGGCATATTTCCTGAATCGTCTGGTCATCCCGCTGGATGGGCCTGATAGTTCACAGGAAAAAGGTGCGCAACAGAAGGCCAGTCGCGAGCATGACGGGAAACCGCAGCCAGCGCAGAAGCCCTGGGCCGGCGCTGCCAATGAATGGCGCAGGGTGCGGGGTGATCGTCCATATTTTTGGTTCCTCCTGGCAACCCTATATTTCCATTTCGCATGGATGGGAGCATGGCCGTTATTCACTATCTATCGTGTAGAATTCCTTCACGCCAACAATGTCTGGATGAGCCTGGCCACGGTGGCAAGCTCTATAGGCTCTGTTGTCACCTATCGTTGGTGGTCCAGGTTGAGCAAACGCAAAGGATACAGCACGGCGCTCATATGGAGTTCAGCCGGGATCGCCATGCTACCTGCGGCATGGATCTTCGTGAAGGATCTCTGGTTTGCTACCCTTATGGATTTCGTTGGCGGGGCGGCTACTGCCGGCATCGGGCTTGGTCTTTTAAACCGTCTCCTGGAGGTTGCATCCGATGATCATCGGGCTACAGATGTAGCATATTTTAACATGGCCGTCCAACTCGCGGCGACTACCGGGCCAATGCTGTGGACATTCGGTTATGAACGCCTGGGCTGGGGGGTTTCAATGGGCATAACAGCCATAGCAAGAGCCCTTTCTGTGGCAGGATACTGGCTCGCCGCGAACGCCGCATCCCACGAAGTCAGCGAGACCTCAGCATAGACATGGCGGATCATAGGACTCATTTCCGTTCGCATTTGCAGGTTTCTTCATGAGCGGGCTTCTTCCTCCAGAGGGTTTCTTCCTCAGTTGACATTCGCCACTGGGACTGTTAAATTATATACAATTATTATAGTCACATCTCATCTCACCAGGGGGAATCTACCATGTCTGCTGGACAAGTTCATGATCTATTTGTAGGCTCTATGAATTTCGAGGAGAAATTCGACCTTTTCATTCCCGGTCCCACACCTATTCCGCCTCGAGTGGTCAGGGCCATGTCAAGACCGATTATAAACCACCGCGGCTCGGAATTTCATAAGGTATTCAAGAATATCACTGAGAAGGCGAAGGAACTTCTCAAAACCAGTGGCGATGCTATTATACTGACCTCGTCCGGGACCGGCGGCATGGAGGCTGCCGCAAGTAACCTCTTATCCCCTGGTGATCATGTGCTGGTTGGTGTAGCAGGCGCTTTTGGAGAGCGTTATGCCAAGATCCTGGAGGCCTATCATGTAAATGTGACCAGAATACGTTCCAGCGAACCGGGGAAGGCCGTGGATCCTGCTCACTTTGAGGAAGAATTGAAACGTGATCCTAAAATCAAGGCAGTCTTTGTGACCCAGAATGAGACTTCTACAGGCGTAAGGACGGATGTCAGGTCTATAGCCAGGATAGCCAAGGAACACGGAGCCCTGGTCATCGTAGACGCGATAAGTTCTTTTGCGGCCATGGAACTCTCCATGGATGACTGGGGCGTGGACGTAGTCATTGCGGCATCACAGAAGGCTCTTATGACGCCTCCGGGACTCGCTGTTGTTGGTGTAAGCAAGGATGCCTGGAAAGCGATGGAGAGCGCAACGCTGCCGCGATTCTATTTTGACCTTCGCCTTGCCAAGCGGTCGGCTGAAAAATGGGAGACACCAGCTACACCGGCTGTCTCGCTGTTATTCGGCCTCGATGAAGCTCTGAGCATCATCTTCGAACAAGGGCCTGAGAATTTCATCAAGCATCATGAGGTTCTTTCTCAGATGGCCAGGAGCGGGGTAGCGGCGCTTGGTTTTCCGCTTCTAGCCCAGGATGATTGTGCGTCTACCACGGTAACGGCCGTAAAGGGGCTCGAGGGAATGAGCGCAGATGAATTCAGGCGACAGGTGCGGAAATATGAGGTGGTATTAGCTGGAGGGCAGGGAGAGCTTTCGGGCAAGATCTTCAGACTTGCGCACCTCGGGTACATAAGTCAAATGGATATTATAAAGGCCATATCCGCAATTGAGCTTGCGTTGGCGGACATGGGGCATCCGGTCAAATTCGGGTCAGGGGTTGCAGCCGCCATGAGTGCCATGCGTGGGAAGCAGGTGGGAGAATGAAGATACTGATTGCTGATTCAATTGCAGAGCAGGGGATAGATACCCTCCGTTCATTTCCAGAGTTTGAGATAGATTTCCTGCCTAGAATCACTCCCGAGGAACTTCTTGAAAAAATTGGAGATTATGAGGCTCTCATCGTCCGCAGCAGGACAAAGGTCACGGAGGATGTAATTGCTCGCGCGGCCCGGCTCAAGGTGATAGGGCGTGCCGGCGTTGGGGTAGATAATGTTGATGTGGATAGTGCCACCAGGCGAGGTATCATTGTCCTCAATGCTCCCGAGGGCAACACAATGTCCACTGCCGAGCATACCTGGGCCATGATTCTGGCTCTTGCGCGCAATGTGCCTCAGGCCTGCGCTTCACTAAAGGCTGGCAATTGGGAGCGCAACCGTTTCACTGGCGTTGAACTTTATGGGAAGATCCTGGGCATAATAGGACTGGGAAGAATCGGCACGGAAGTCGCTCGTAGAGCCCATTCGATGCATATGAAAGTCATCGCATACGACCCGTTCCTTTCCAAGGAAAGGGCGTCGCAGTTGGGCACGGAGCTTTCGGAATTTGATGAGGTTATATCCTCCGCTGATTTCATCACCGTACATTGCCCGCTTACCCAGGAAACGAAGGGCATTGTCGGTCAAAAAGAATTCAAGAAGATGAAAGATGGAGTCCGGATAATCAACTGTGCCCGTGGTGGCATTGTGGATGAGAAGGCCCTTTATGATGCCATTGTCTCGGGGAAAGTGGCAGGGGCGGCATTGGATGTGTTTGAGCAGGAGCCCCCTACGGGAAATCCTCTTATCGCGCTTGATAACGTGATCGTGACACCACATCTTGGCGCATCTACAGAAGAAGCGCAGATCAATGTGGCTGTAGATGTAGCGGAGCAGGTGGCACATGTCCTGCTTGGCCAGCCATACAAAAATGCCGTGAACGCGCCGAGGATCTCTGCAGAAACCTTGGCTGCTGTAGGGCCATTTCTACCCCTTGCGGAAAGCCTGGGGAAATTGCTTGCCGGGCTATGCGGAGCGGGTATAAGAAAGGTCAGGCTCACATATGGCGGCGACCTTGCTGATGTGGACACAAGCATGATCATGGCCTCATTCCTCAGGGGGCTCTTGAGCAAGGTCATGACAGAAGAGGTCAACATCATAAATTCGAGGATTCTGGCGCTCGGACGAGGTATCGGGATTTCTGAGTCGAAGGAGGTCAACTCCTTTGATTTCGCGAGCGTGGTAATAGCAGAGGTGGATAGCGACAAGGGTACTCATCGCGCCGCAGGGACTTTGTTTGGGAAGCGCGATCCTCGGATTGTGGAGATAGATGGGTACCGGGCTGACGCCCCCTGTGAAGGGCATGTATTGATAATTCCACATGTAGATAAGCCTGGAGTCGTGGGGCCGGTGGGCATGGTGCTTGGCAGGTATGGCGTCAATATCGGCTCGATGCATGTTGCCCGTAAGACTGCTGGTGGTACGGCATTGATGCTGCTTGGTGTCGACGTCATTCCTGGCTACTTCGATGGCAAGGGGACTCGGCTTGAAGAGATCCTGGCGGACATACTCAAGGTTGATGGTGTGCAAGATGTCAAGCTGGTGGACCTCTCCCATCAGGTTAGTCAGCTAATATAAGAGGGGGCGACCTCGAAAGTGCAGCATGAAAAAGAGACTGGTGAAGGGCAAGGCAGGAAGTTTTACCTGACCACTGCCATAGATTATGTGAATGCGGAGCCGCATTTGGGGCACGCGTATGAGAAGATTGCCGCAGATGTGATCGCAAGGTTTAAAAGGCTTTGCGGATATGATACTTTTTTTCTGACCGGCACAGATGAACATAGCCTCAATGTGGCTCGAAAGGCTGAATCAGAGGGCCTTACGCCTAAAGAATTCTGTGATCGGATCGTTGCATCCTTCAAGAGGGCGTGGGATATTTTGAATGTGCGGCCTGACAGATTCATCCGGACAACCGATCCGGATCATGTAAAGACCGTGCAGGATATCGTCAGGCGTGCCAATGAGCGCGGTTATATCTACGAAGGGACCTATTCAGGCTGGTATTGCGTTTCCTGCGAGGCGTTTTTGAGAGAGGATGATCTGGTGGAGGGACATTGTCCACTTCATCCCAGCAAGAGAGTTGAATGGGTTGAGGAAAAAAATTACTTCTTCGCCCTTTCGAGATTTCAGGATCGCCTTATAGACCACATCGAGAAACACCCAGAGTTCATTCAGCCTGAAACGCGGAAGAATGAGATATTGAACCGCCTCAAGGACGGCTTGCAGGATGTCAGCATATCCCGTTCTACCATGGCCTGGGGAGTCCCGATGCCACTTGACCCCCAGCAGGTTGTCTATGTCTGGTTTGATGCCCTGATCAATTATGTGACTGGCGCCGGTTATATGGAAGGGCCGGAGAAATTCAATAAATGGTGGCCCGCTGACCTGCACTTGATTGGGAAGGATATAACATGGTTCCATTGCGTCATCTGGCCTGCCACATTGATGGCATGTGACCTCCCGCTGCCGAAAACTGTCTTTGGCCATGGCTTCGTAAATATCAAGGGCATCAAAATGAGCAAGAGCGAGGGGACCGTGGTAGATCCCATCGCCTTGGCGCAAAAGTATGGAGCTGACCCACTGCGATTTTATTTGATGCGGGAGATTCCGTTCGGCCGCGATGGGGATTTCTCGGTGGAGGGGCTCATAAATTGCTACAATTCCGATCTTGCTAATGACCTTGGCAATCTGCTAAATCGTGCCGTGGCCATGACGGAGAGATTTCTTGGAGGCGTGGTGCCGCAGCCTATTAAGGATTTCAGCGCCATGCCGGCGCGTGATCGGGAATTCATATCCGAGTCAATTGAGGCCATCAAGAGGGCGCGGGAAAAGATGGAGGGACTCAGCTTTTCCGAAGCCATTGAGCAAATCTGGACGGTGGTCACAGGCGGGAACAAGTATGTTGATGAGAGGGCGCCGTGGTCGCTTGCAAAGAATGAAGAGACTCGGGACCAGCTGAACACAGTTATGTATAACGTGCTGGAATCCTTGCGGATTGCCGCCATCACATTGAGTCCATTCATGCCTGAATCGTGCGGCCGGGTCTGGAATCAACTCGGCCTCGATGGAAGACCGGAATCAGCCGGGTGGAATCAGGCAGAGACCTGGGGCATTATGAAGCCCGGAAGCAAGATAAGGAGGGGATCACCAATATTCCCACGTATTGAATCCATGGAAGATACGCCGGGAGGAACGGCGGAGGCGGGCGCTGATCATGCGTCTAAAGTTGAGCGCGAGTCTGGAGAAGGAGAAGCGAAGACGCAGCCAGTGGTGCCAGAAGGGATAATTACCATCGATGATTTTGCCAAAGTCCATTTAAGGGTAGCAAAGGTGATGGATGCTGCCAAAGTCGCCGGAGCAGACAAACTTCTCAGGCTTGAGGTGGACCTTGGGGATGAAAGGCGTCAGATCGTGGCCGGCATAGCTCAGCAATATTCCCCGGATGACCTTAAGGGCAAGCTAATTGTAGTAGTGGCCAACCTGAAGCCAGCGAAGCTCAGGGGACTCATTTCCCAGGGTATGCTTCTTGCGGCAACCAGCGCCGAAGGCAAGATCTCAGTTCTGACTGTTGACCGCGAGGTTGAGGCGGGATCGAAGATTCGATGAGACGCCTGATCGGTAGGTACGTGAGAGGTGCACACGCCAAGGAACCCTTCGTGGGCGAGGCAGATGCCCCGCCCCTATATTTTCTGAGATTTCACCGTTTCACCGGTTTTTTCTAGGAAGCTGAATGAAGTCTCGCGACGATATAGCGCTAGACCAACGAATAGGGCGTCAATGACTACAAGCTGGGCGATAAGAGAGGACGCGGCTCCACTCCCGAAAGGGGTCTCCTTGGAGGATGTCAACAGCATGATGTCCGAGTATTTGGCGAGGGGAGAACGCTCGTAATTGGTTATAGATATGGTGGTCGCCCCTTTTTCTTTTGCGGCCCTGATAAGGTTTATCACCTCTTTTGTGGCCCCGCTGTGGGAAATGCTTATTACAAGGCTATTTTGGTCGAGAAGTGCCGTTGAGATGAGCTGCAGATGAGGATCCTGGTATGATAAAACTGGGATGCCGAGCCTCAATAGCTTGTAACCTAAATATTGAACCGCCAGATTCGAGGTCCCCACCCCATTTAGGAGAATCTGTTTTGCGTTGGAAATACCCTGAATGGCCCTCTCTAATCTGCCGAAATCCATGATAGAGAGTGTATCAGCCGCGGCCTGACTGTCTGCTCTTAATGCCTTAGTTACCGCCTCTGGCAGGCTGTCATTGGGAGTAATTTCTTCATAGAGATCGCTGGTCGGGGTAAGTAGATTTCTTGCCATCTCTATCTTCAATTCCTGATAGCCTGACAGACCAAGCAAGCGAGCAAAACGAATGATGGTTGCTTCACTCACGTTACATCTGTCTGCGCACTCGGAGACAGAAAGGTAGATTACCTTGTCCGCGTGTTTTAGTAGAAAATCTGCCACCTTCTTTTCGGAAGGCCGGAGTGATTCATAGACGGTCTGTATCCTACTCTGAACATTCATGGAACTAGGTTTAACCTGCTTTTGCGGTTGCATTCGCATCGACTCCAAAGGGATAATTTTCATGGCAATTATACGTATGTTGGCCATTGGGATCATATTGGCTCATTTCAGGGTCTGGACCGCCTAGAACTAAAAGATTCCTCGCTCTGCGACTATATCAACTAAGAGATTAGCATACTCATAGGACTCCATCAATCCCCTAACCGGCGTTCCCCCTTTATAAATTCCATCTCTTTTTTGATCTTGAGCTCCAATTCCCCTAATTGCCAATTCCACTCTTTGGATGCGTAACCCTCTGCCCGTGACACATGTTGGCTCAAACGAAGCTTATCCCAGTAGCGGAGGATCTCCTCCACTGATGTGCCGGAAACTCCGCTCTGCATACTTGAGGGACTGATACGATTCCTTTATCTTCTCTGAATTCATCTTCTCCCTTAAGGATTGCCGGCCTGAGCCGCGCCAGCTCCTTTCGGGCTGGAGACCTGCGGAAATCGTCATATATCAACAGTCGGGGTTGAATTCGTTAAAAGTTCAGCATAGTCATTGAGGCCCATCAAACCTAAAATCGGCCGTCTAAGACGTTTTCTGGCTCATATATGTAGATCATATGCGAAATATTATCTGTCATGTAGTAATACTTCATAAATGATACTTGATATCATGTAGAAAATATGATGAAATATCACTGGTGAAGCGTATTCTCTCCAACTGTCTATCAGTATGGCCACCTGAGCGCGAATCGCAGACTTATCTTCAAGGAGAATGAATCCATGGATACAATAGACTCCTTTGACATTTGTAGCGTCGACGGTTGCAAGGGTTTCGAGATCGGCAGAGAGTATCTCACTAATATCGTGGACTTAATGTCCAGAATTTGCTCCACGCAAGAGCAAAAGATGGAAAAAGCGGCAGTAGCGATTGCAGACTCGATGGCTCATAATGGCCTTCTTCATGTATTTGGGACTGGACATTCCCACATGCTTGCCGAGGAGGTATTTTATCGCGCTGGGGGCTTCGCCAATGTCAATGCAATTCTTGAGACAGGTCTCATGTTTAATGACGGCGCCGCCAAGAGCACTGCTCTCGAACGTGTCCAGGGGTATGCCTCCATTATACTTAACGATTATGATGTTTCCCCGGGTGATGTAATTATCATTGCTTCTAATTCTGGCATAAATCCGGTACCGGTTGAAATGGCGATGGAAGCGAAAAAACGGGGGCTGTTTACAATTGCCATCACTTCCCTGCAGCATTCGAACTCTATGGATTCGCGTCACCCAAGTAACAAGAAACTCTATGAAGTGGTCGATCTATACATTGACAACTGCTGTGGCACTGGGGATGCCAGTGTTGCGATAAAGGATTTGCCATATCCAGTTGGGCCTACATCAACGGTGGCGGGAATCCTGATACTTAACAGCATTATGTGTCAGGTCGCGCAAAGGCTTGTAAGGAAAGGTATCATACCTCCAATATATGTTAGTAGCAACATCAATAATGGAGATAGGGTTGACTCTGAATTGGTAAAAAGGTTTAAGGGTAAGATAAGGCATCTATAGGTTCGGAGTTTTTGCCGGGCTAAAATAGAAAGACGAGCTATATATCATGTGCGGATCAATTTGTTACGGGACATGATTAATCTCTGGAGGTGTCTCAATATGAATATAGGCAGCGATGTCAGATCCTCTCCTGGTATACCCGAAAGTCTTTACATTGGGCCTGTTTTGGATGACGAGGAAATAACCGAAGTTGAACGGGTCCTGAGGTCCGGCAGAATCACGCAGCTATCAAGTGATGAGGTTGAAAGGTTTGAGAAGTCGTTTGCCTCCTATGTGGGAGCCAAAGAAGCCATAGCAGTGAATTCCGGGACTGCTGCAATACATACAGCGCTTGCCTCTTATGATATAGGTCCGGGAGATGAAGTGATTGTGCCTGCATTTACCTTTATTGGGACTGTCGGACCTGTTCTGCAGCAGGGGGCAACTCCAGTATTCGCAGACATAGATCTGGATACCTTCTGTCTTTCTCCCGAGGATATTGATCGTAAAATAACCACTAGAACTAAGGCAATTATACCTGTAGATCTATTTGGACATCCTGCGGATTTAGACGCAATCAGGAAATTGGCCGATGAACATGATCTCCTAGTGATCGAGGATGCTTGCCAATCTCACGGAGCTGAGTATAAAGGTCGTAAGCTTGGCAGCATCTCTCACGCCACATGTTTTAGTTTCCAGGAATCCAAAAACATGACCACCGGTGAAGGTGGCATGATCACCACTGATGACACGGATTTTGCCAGCGTGTGCCGTAGGGTTCGCCATCAAGGAGAGAGGAGCTGGCATGTAATTGAGCGTCTCGGGTGGAACTATAGAATGACTGCTCTTCAGGCCGCAATTGGTATTGTTCAGCTTCGTAGACTAGAGAAATTCAATGAAGCAAGGCGAAGAAATGCTGCTATATATACAGAGGAACTGTGGAGGCTAGACCTTCGCCTTCCCTCAGAGAAGCCTTATGCCGAGAGTGTTTATCATGTTTACACATTTATCCTGCCTGCTGGGATGGCCCCGAAACGGGATGAGATCGTAGAGGCTCTTACTAGAGAGAGGGTGCCGGCCATGGTTGCTTATCCAAGTCCACTATACAGTAGTCCCCTATTTAGCAAATACTCCGGGCCGCACAACTGCCCAGTTACGGAGGATGTGAGTAGGAGGGTGATAACACTAGCTACGTCCCAATCGATCATGCCGGGAATAGCGAGGGAGATAGCAAAGACTACCCGCAAGGTACTCGAAATGTATGGTGTTGGATCCTCCGCAGAATAACTCTTCTATCAGGTATGTCCCGATGAGCGATCCCGTCAGTCGCATGTAGGGGTTGCCTGGATTACTGTAGCATACGAGGTATCTGATTTTGGATTTCCTAACATAAAATTCGATGGCATGCTTTCCAAAAAATATAATGGTTCTATAAGTTAGAAGGGGGGATGCAGGATAGAGTAGGAGGTGGTGAAAAGAGCTACGGTACATATTTCCGTTGCAATGACTTAGGCTTTGTCCCAGTGTGACGGAGACGGAGATGAAAGTATCATTAGTGAGGAGGTAGCGATTTATGCGGAAAAGCGGCCATCTGGCTCGTCTGGTTACGCGTTGGGCGCACGCGACAATCTTTGTGATTGAGCCAAGATGATTTGGGATTGCGCCTGCGCCATGCTGCAGAAAGGGGGTGAAGGCGAATCTTGGAGGTAGGTTCTCGGGCAAAGCCATGAGGTAAGGGGAATAAGGCTCTAGAATGGATTTGACGCTGGAATGTCCTGGATGCCTTGGGTCTAAGAAAGGATTTACCGGTGAATAGGAGGTATAGAAATAATGAGAAGCCTACGCGGTCAGATCCTATTAGTTCTATGTGCCGTCCTGCTGTTGGTAGTATCATCAATTTGCATTGCTCAAAAAAGGTATAATGAGGCGCCAATGCTTGCAGAACTCGTGAAACAGGGGAAGCTTCCACGTATTGATCAGAGGTTGCCGGAGGAGCCGTTGACTGTCAAGCCGATAGAGGAGGTCGGAAAGTACGGAGGAACGTTGAGAAGGGCAATTAGGGGACCCGCCAATTCATATAGTTGGATCGTAACATCCAGCGATTATTTGGTGAGATGGCAGTATAGCAATGACAAGCTCAAGGTAGTCCCGAATGTAGCCAAGAAGTGGGATATCTCCACAGACGGGAGAGTCTACACGTTCTATCTGAGGAAAGGAATGAAGTGGTCTGACGGAGAACCCTTTACTGCGGATGATGTCTTATTCTGGTACAATGACATACTTCTTAACAAAGAGCTTACTCCTTCATTTCCTACTTGGCTTACTGTAGGGGGGAAACCGGGAAAAGTAGAGAAGGTAAATGATTATACAGTGCGATTTGTTTTTGAGCAACCTTACGGGATCTTCCTTGAGTTCCTGGCATATGACGGAGAAACTTTTGCGCCAAAGCACTACTTGAAGCAATTTCATCCTAAATATACCCCAAAGGACAAACTTGATAAGTTGGCCAAAGAAGCCAAATTTGAGTCTTGGTATCAATTATTTGCCAGAAAAAACAATAGATTTCAAAACCCCGAACTCCCTGTAATAACTGCCTGGAAGGTGACAGTGCCACTACCTGCTACGAGAATGGTTGCGGAGAGGAATCCCTATTACTGGAAAGTTGATCCTGAAGGGAACCAGCTTCCTTATATCGATAGAGTTACCTATGATGACATATCAGATCTAGAAGTTCTCACAATGAGGGCGCTAAATGGCGATTTCGACATGTTGGATTTCGAGCAAGCTAGCTTCCAGAATTATCCTATCTATATGGAGAATAGGGACAAAGGCAATTATAGGGTATTGAGATGGATAGGAGCAGGCATACCATGTATCTATGTCAACCAAAATGTGAAGGATCCCATCCTGCGGAAACTTTTCTGCGATCGTAGATTCAGGATGGCGCTTTCGCTGGCCATAAACAGAGATGAGATGAACTCCTTGTTCTTCAATGGGATGGCGAGAATTGCGCAACCCGTTGGTGGACCTGGGGATCCGTTCTTTAAGGATGAGTTTGGCAAGACAGCCATTGAATACGATACGAAAGAGGCTAATAGACTCCTAGACGATTTGGGACTAACAAGGAGGGATGCTCAGGGATATAGACTTCGTCCGGACGGTAAGCCTCTCAGTCTCACAATAGAGACCTGGGAATTCGGGGCAAATGTCGCTGATCAATTCCATATGGTTGCTAATTACTGGAAGGATATTGGGATCAAAGCTACCGTTACGGTCCTAGAACGATCACTGTGGTATACGCGTGCGCCTGCCGGGGACATGGAGCTTCCGGGGTACAGCTGCGCACTTGTTAACTGGGTATTAGACTACGGGCTATGGTATGTTCCGACTTTAGGTTCGACTTACTGGGCGCCATTATATGGAATCTGGTACGCTACAGGGGGCAAAGGCGGGGAAGAGCCTACCGGCGACTTGCGTAGGCTGCAGATCCTCTATGATCAGCTGAAAGTTACCATAGATAAAGCAAAGCAACACGAAATAGGCCAGGAGATCCTTAGTATACATGACAAGAATCTCTATATAATTGGTCTTTGCCAGGCTCCATTCAGACCAATGATCGTGAAGAATAACTTGAGGAATTTCATCGAAAAGGCCCCTGCTGATTGGCGTAATAAAGGCGACCTTATAACTTGGCCAGAGCAATTGTTCTTTAAGTAAACTACACACATATTCTATCAAGTATCTTGAGAAGTAACGATCTGCCAGGGACAGCATCCGCATAATTGTTTTGTCCCTGGCAGATCGTTAGGAGACCTAAAGGGGGGTATGGGATGTTTAATGTTGGTGCTGCAAGCGTTTGTATCACGCCTCCGATAGGAGGTTTGCTTTCCGGTTATGCCGCACGGAAAGATGTGTCCATCGGGGTACACGATGACCTATTTGCGCGGTGTCTAGTTGTGGGGGATGGCCATACTGAGGTCGCCATAATAACATGTGACCTGATAGGTCTGGACAAGGAAATAGTTGCTGAGGTAAGGGAGAGAGTGACAAAGCAGACTGGGCTCCCCACGAGCAATCTGATGATCTGCTGCACGCACACGCACTCCGGCCCTGACGGACTACGAAAGGGCATCACAGGATTTGATGCAAGCCTGAGAGAAATAACCATTCGGAAACTCGCAAGTCTTGTCAATCTTGCAAGATCTCAGTGCGAACCATGTAAAATGAAGATAGGTTTCATGGACGTCCATACCTTGAGCCAAAACCGAAGAGACCCAGATTGGGGTATACTGCCGCGTCTCACTGTATTGATTGCGGAAAATGAGTCAGGAGATATCAAGGCTATTCTCATCAATTTTGCGTGTCATGGCACGGTACTAGGTTCTAAAAACCTCTATATTTCCGCGGATTATCCCGGTGCAGTAGTGGGAGTAATTCAGGCTGTCATGGGAGAAAATGTCACAGTGCTTTTCACTAATGGCGCTTGCGCTGACATAAACCCTGCCAGGAGAACTCCAAGCTTCAAGGAGATTGAAAGATTTGGTCTCGTGCTTGGGGGAGAGGTGTTGAGGCTGGCGGGAGATCTTCTAGCCCTTGGAGACAGAGTTGCGGCAGACAATATTAGGTGGGGTGAAGCAATAGAAAAGAAGATAGACGCAGGTCATCTTATAAAAGATGGGAAGCTTTGGGTAGGCTCAAGGCATGTTCAATTAAAATTAAAAGAGCCGCTATCTTCTGATGAAGACTACAAGCACAAATTGCAGGAGCTCAGGAAGGAATTGGAGGCTCTCAAGGCATGCGGTGCTTCTTTAGATAAGATAAGAGAACAAATGGCCAAGATCACAGCACTAGAAGCGGAGTCTTACTTTGCTCCTCGTGTGAGGAATCTACGTGAGTCCGGGGAGGAGTATCTGAGCTGCGAACTGCAAGTTATCGGATTTGACGATGAGACTGCAATAATTGGCCTTCCCGGAGAGATCGCTCATGATATAGGGAAGGAGCTTATAAACCACGGGGGATTCTCTTATCTCACCATTTGTGGGTATAGTAATGACTATGCCGGGTACATAGTGACCGACCGAACTTACTTGGAGGGTGGCTATGAAGCAGGAGCCACTCCATTTGCTCCGGGAACTGAAGATGCATTTGTAAAGGCCGCGTTGGATCTGCTTGGTGATTGCAGGAAGAGAGAGGGAAATGGCTAGGAAAATACTTGAACCGCTTTTGTGCTGGAGGTGGTGAGGGGAGATGCAAACTGGATTTAGCAAGGTAGATATCACGCCCAAACCCGGCGTGGAGTTATCCGGCTATGGATATTTTCTGGGAAGAACAGCCCGGCGAGTTCTTGATCCTCTTTTTGCCAGAGCCGTTTCATTTAGACATAATGGGAAGACGATTCTTCTCATAGATTGCGATCTAGTGGGGCTTGACGCGAAGACTGTGCAGACGGTAAAAGACAGTCTGAAGGGGGAATATGGGTTAGAAAGCAAGGATATCATGTTGCTTTCGATTCATACCCATTCCGGCCCGGCTGTGGCAACTCTTTCAGGTTGTGGTGAGGTGGATGCGGAGTATGTCAGCGGGCTAGCAGAAAAGTTCATCCTGGCGGCCAAGGAAGCTTTACAGAGCATGAAGAGAGTGGAAGGTGTCAGCCATTTTGTGCAGGATTTTGAAGGGATAGGCTACAACAGGGTCCTCGGCGATGATGGCCCCGTCGACGCCAGGATAAGGGGGATCATCTTTGAGCGAGAGGGTGCCCGTCCACTTGTATTGATAAACTATGCCTGTCACCCGGTAGTTCTCGGAAGGAATGAAGAGATCTCCGCTGACTATCCGGGTCAAGTGGTGGCAGCCATGGATGATATGGGGTATGAGGCGGTCTTTTTGAATGGTTTCTGCGGGGATATTGACCCGGCCATAAACAGGATTTCCTGGGGATCCGGGACGGCTGAGACCATTAAGGAATACGGGAAGAAGATAGCTGATGCCGCCCTTGAGGGTATAAGGAACTCGTCGCCCCTTACTGATCTCACCCTAGATGCCATGGAAATTGCTGTAGAGCTTCCGCTTCAGATTCCTGACCGGGATGCCATTTTAGAGGAAATGAAAGAGGCCGAGGCTATTCAGACGGAAAATCCCGGCTACGCACGGATTATACAAGAGTGGAATTCAAAGTTACTCTCCGAGATACAGGCTGGGACGCTGCCGAAAACAGAGTGTGAGGTCGTACACTTGTTCCGGATAGGCGATGTCCTACTGGTCGGGTTCCCTGGGGAAGCCTTTACACGCCTTGGGCTTATGATCAAGGAGGCATTTCCTGATCGGAATATCATGACACTCGGAAATGCCAATGTGGTCATGAGATATATTCCTACAGCCGATGATATTCAAAGGCGGGGTTATGCTGGCTATGCCTCATGCAGGATCTATAGTCGGCTGCCCCTCGAGCCAGGGGCGGGCGAGAAACTCGCCGAAACCGCCATTGCAGGGATAAGGGGGTTCATTCACGAAATATGAGGATGACGTTAGAGTCTAGGAAATCCGGGCCATGATGCGCAGGCTTGAGATGCTGCGGCAGAAATACTATAAGGAAAACATCGAGGGGGTTGGGTTCGTATGGCATCTTTGGCTATCAAAGGTGGAACTCCTGTAAGAACAAAGCCGTTTACAAAATGGCCGATATTCGGAAAGGCTGATGAGGACGCCCTTATAGAGGTAGTGAGAAGCGGCGCCTGGGGCTGGGTGAGTGGTGGAAAGAAAAATGGGGAACTGGAGGAGAAATTCGCCCGCTATCATGACGCGAAATATGGAGTCACATGTGTCAATGGGACCGCTGCTCTTGAGATCGCGCTGAAAGCGATGGGGGTAGGGGAGGGCGATGAAGTGATAACTACAGCCTACACCTTTATCGCTACAGCAAGCGCTGCGGTCCTGGTGGGGGCCACTCCGAGATTCGTTGACATTGATCCTGATACTTACAATATAGACCCCACGAAGATAGAAGAAGCTATAACTCCAAAGACAAAGGCCATCATTCCAGTACATATTGGAGGATGCCCCGCCAACATGGATGGAGTTCTTGAAGTCGCCAGGAAGCATAACCTGATGGTCCTGGAGGATGCGGCCCAGGCTGTAGGTGCAGAGTGGAAAGGGCAAAAGGTAGGCTCCATCGGCAATATGGGAACCTTCAGTTTCCAGGCATCAAAGAATCTCAATTCAGGTGAAGGCGGCATAATCATTACCAATGATAAGAAGCTCGCGGATATGGCCTGGTCTTTGATGAATGTGGGGAGGGTGAAAGAAGGCGGGTGGTATGATCATCCAATACTTGGATGGAACTACCGTCTAACAGAGTTCCAGGCAGCGCTGGTACTCTCCCAGATGGAGAGGCTTGAGGAGCAGATGAAGGCACGTGAAGAGAATGCGGCCTATCTTTCAGAGGGATTGAAGAGGATAGGGGGAGTGGAACCGCTGGTACCTGATGAAGGAGTGACCAGGCATGCATATCATCTTTATATCTTCCGGTATCGTAGCGAAGAGTTTGGCGACCTGCCGCGTGAGAATTTCCTCAAAGCCCTGCACGCGGAAGGCATACCAGTAAGCCCCGGATATGTGCCGCTGTATAAGTTCCCCGCTCTGATCGACTCGAGGAAAGACGCCGGTTATGACAAAGTCTTCTTGCCCGCCACCGAGAGGGCGTGTAATGAAGAAGGGGTATGGATCCCGCAGAGTGTGCTCCTGGGGTCTAAGGAAGATATGGATGACATAATTGAGGCGGTAGAAAAGGTCAAGGCTAATATAGGCGAGGCTAGATAGAATCGATCTGGCTGAATGAAATTCGTTTTGGCGATCGTGGGGTGCCGATTCTTGCATCTCACGATCTTGGGCGTCTGAAGTAAAGTTCAGAAAGGGGGAGCGCCATTTTTCTGCCGATTGGGACTGTCAATAGCCTTTATGGCGCGGTTTCTATGAAAGTATATATATTGTCTGATCTTGAAGGTACAGCTGGTATAATCAATTTCGATGACTACGGCGAGCCAGGGGCCCGGTATTATGAGCTGGCGAAGAGCCTTGTCACAGCTGAGGTGAATGCAGCGGTCGAGGGGGCGCTTGATGCTGGCGCTGATGAGATACTGGTTCTTGACGGGCATGGTCATGGCGCCATAAATCCATTGGAACTCCATCCATCTGCCAAGCTTCTTGCGGGGAGGCCAATGACCTATCCATTTGGGCTGGATGCATCCTTTGACGCGATGGTGATTGTGGGACAGCATTCCAAGGCGGGCACGCCAGGGGGGCATCTGGCCCATACAGGTAGTTTCGATGTCAAGGAGTACACCATAAATGGCATTTCCGTGGGAGAACTCGGGGTAAACATGCTCTTTGCCGGTTACTTCGGTGTTCCGACTGTGATGGTCTCAGGAGATGATGCCGTTTGTAATGAGGCGCTAGCGCTTGTGCCTGGCATCGAGGTTGCCGCGGTGAAGAAAGGATTGAATTGGGGGGCGGCCATTCATCTTCATCCCCATAAAGCCCGAGAGCTTATCCGCGAGAAGGCGCGCCTGGGTATTCAACGTTGCCGGGAGTTACCTATCTATAAAATCAACCCCCCATATGAGCGTAGGATCGAATACTATGGCACTATGGATAGACCTGTGCGGGTGAGCGTTAATAGGTCCGATGACCTGCTTAAGCTGTTGCGAGGGGAATAAATTCTCCCTATGCATGATGTGGCCATATGAATTTCGTGAAAAAGACTCGCATCATGTAAGAAGGAAATTCTGATGGTATGTCGAACAGATTAATTAGTCACATTAAGTTGAACGTTTAAATGAGGGGATTGCCCGAGGTAACTCATGAAGAGCTCATCGAGGAGGGGTTATATGGATAAGGTCATTCCTGTCGCTGAACCAGTAACTAGATCGGTGGCTTACATTGTTGAAGGGGGCAGACATCTCGGCCTTCGAGAAGAGGAGATCAAAGCAATAATCAATCCTCAGGAGGTCAGGGTATTTAGGCTTTCGTGCAAGATACTGGGTAAGACGGTGACTTTCTCGGGCGTCCTATGTCTTCATAATGATGCTCGAGGGCCATATAAGGGAGGCATTCGCATAGCCCCGGACGTGGACATGTGGGAGACGATAGAGCTTGGAAGGCTCATGACTCTCAAGACTGCGGTATCTGACATAGAATTCGGGGGCGGGAAGACGGGGGTAAGGGTCGATTGGGAATACCTTTACAGGCTCTATGACCGGAAACCGCGGGACAAGGAATTCGAGAAGATAGTCGCGCTTGATATTGTGGAGTATTATGCTCAAGCTTATCGGGATCTCTTCAGTAAACATATCTATATCCCAGCCCCTGATATGGGGACAGGGCCTGAGGAGATGGCATTCATCTACAATGAGACTCTGGACCCGGCGTCGGTGACGGGAAAACCTGAAGGCACCCATGGCTGGCTTCCGGGGAGGAAAGAAAGCACGGGATATGGGTGTGCCTATATAACCAGGGAGTGTGTCAGGCGCATTTCTCGTAAGGAGATCTCGGGCACGAGCGTCGCAATTCAGGGTTTCGGAAATGTGGGGAGCCACGTGGCCAAATTCCTCTATGAATCTGGTGCAAAGGTCGTCGGCATAAGCGATATTCAGGGTGGGGTCTTTGATGAAGATGGCCTCAATATAGAGAAACTGGCTGAATACGCGAGAAAAGTTGGCACCGTGGTTGGGTTTGGCGGGAAATCTATTACCAATGCTGAGCTTCTGAGTCTACCCGTGGACGTATTGATCCCAGCTGCTGCGGGCCATGTGATAGGAACAAAGGAAGCCGGAAAGGTGCAGGCAGGGATTATAGTAGAGGCTGCAAATGCTCCCATAACGCTGGAAGGCATGGAGGTCTTGAGGAAGAGAAAGATCCCTGTGGTTCCCGATATTATAGCTAATTCAGGCGGGGTTGTGGCCTCTATGGAGGAATACTCCAGGTCCTTGAGCGCGCTTAAAATGAGGAAAGAAGAGGTATTCAAGGTGCTCGAGGAAAAGCTCGGCCAGGCTCTTGAAGAGTCGTGGGCCATCTCGGAGAATGAGGGAGTTGATCTTTGCCAAGCTGCGGTAGAGCTCGCCGTGACAAGGGTGTACCAGGCTATGAAGAATAGGCGGTATATCTAGCCAGCGGGTTTGGTATCTCGCAGGATTTCATGTTATCAATAGTGCCTCGAGGGCAGGATTTACGAGGGGGTGAGAAATGATCTATGGGATTCCTTGCTAGCAGGAGCTAATCTAGATCGTTCATGGTGGAACATAGGGTTAGGATCATTCTCAATATAATAAGGAGGAAGAAAGCATGACCAATTCTATTAAGAGACGATTGGTGACGGTCCTATTTGTGATGGCTCTTGTAGCTGGATACATTTATGCATCTTTTGCGGCATCTAGAGATTATAATGAGGCCCCGATGCTTGCGGCCCTTGTGAAGCAAGGCAAGCTTCCCCCTGTAGAGAAAAGACTTCCCGATGACCCAATGGTTGTCACTCCTGTGGATGAAGTAGGCCAGTATGGAGGGACATGGCGTAGAGTCGCCTTGAGTCCAGGAGACACCATGATACATGTCCGCCTTGGATATGAACCCCTGGTAAGATGGGACAGAGATGGCAAGAAGCTGATCCCCAATGTGGCTAAGTCGTGGGAGATAGGAAATGGCGGGAAGACATTTACACTTCATCTTAGAAAAGGCATTAAGTGGTCAGACGGGGAACCCTTGACCGCAGATGATATTGCCTTCTGGTATGAAGATGTAATTTGCAATAAGGAACTGACCCCTGTCTATCCCGCCTGGCTGCAGGTAAATGGCAAGCCTGCAGAGTTTGAGAAGGTGGATGCTTATACCGTCCGGTTTAGCTTTGTAAAACCTCATGCCCTATTCCTGGAATACCTCGCCAGCCCAAATGCAGGACCCTCTGTATTCAACTATCCTAAGCATTATATGAAGCAATTCCATCCCAAGTATACCTCGAAGAGTCAGCTTGATGCGAAGGTCAAGGCGGCTAAATTTGATAGCTGGTATAAGCTGTTTGCAGACAGAGCCCAGCCTTTTACTAATCCTGATCTTCCTACTATAAGACCCTGGGTTCTCAGATCAAGCCCAACAGCCACTCGTATAATAGCAGAGAGGAATCCTTACTATTGGAAAGTCGATACCAAGGGTAATCAATTACCCTATATAGACAGGATAGCATGGGACATGGTGCAAGATATCCAGATGATCACCATGAAGGCGGTCTCTGGAGAAGTCGATATGCAGGCAAGGAACCTGTCGTTCTCAGACTATCCACTTCTTATGGAGAACAGGGACAAAGGGGGTTACGAGGTTTATCTTTGGAATGCAGGAGAGGGAGCGAGCGCTATATTCCCGAATCAAACCCTTGAAGGTGATGAGGTGCTGCGGAATTTGGTGAGGGATGTCAGGTTTAGAAGAGCCCTTTCCATGGCCATCAACCGGGATGAAGTCAATGAGGTGGCTTACCTTGGCCAGGCGACCCCGGTATATACAATGTTCCCTGTAGCTTCTGTAGGGAATGATCCTGAGATCCGCAAGTTCTATGAGTATAATCCGAAGGAAGCGAATAGACTTCTTGACGAAATGGGGCTCAGCAAGCGAGACAAGGATGGTTTCAGGCTTCGTCCTGATGGCAAGCCGCTGACGTTGACAATTGTAGTGAACTTAGGTTATTCAATACATGCCGATGTCATGCAGATGGTGAAAAGATATTGGGATGCAGTCGGGATTAAGACGGTTGTAGACGCCATATCTGGCTCTCTCTGGTGGCCTCGTATCGACTCAAATAACTATCAGTTTGTGGGATATACAACGGAATTTGCCACAGATTACTTTGTTGCAAGTTATTCTATGAGAAGTCTTGTTCCAAATGAGATCAACACATACTGGGCACCCCTCTGGGGCAGGTGGTATGTAACCGGTGGCAAGGAAGGCGAGAAACCGGTCGGAGACGCTGCAAAAATACAGGATGACTTCAGCAAGATGCTCGTCACCATAGACGAGAAGGAACGCGAAAAGCTTCTCGAGGATATGTTCAGGTTGTGGGCGAAGAATATGTATGTTATCCCCATACTAGGAGGATATAACATACCTGTAGTGGTCAAGAAGAATTTCAAGAATGTTCCGCGCAAGGGCAATTTGGCTTATGCATATTCAAGCCCTGGTTATCTCACACCTGAGCAATTCTTCATCAAACGGTAAATGTCGGCATCCATGAATCTTGTGGTTTGCGGGTACTATGCGGCTCCATCTCGGGGCCGCATGATTGGTTAGAATTCGGGTTCCCTTGTTTGAAACGGAGAGGCGGTCACCCCGCCTCTCCCGGGATCTGCGCCCTTGGGGCCCCGGATTCGCAGTGAGTCGCCTGTCTAGGTTACAGTGAATTGAACGGTTACACCCTTCCCCCTGTTACCCTGCGTATCTCGCGCAAAGAATGTGACATCATATGTTCCGGGAGGCGCTCCGTAGGGGACGACGATAGTGGTCGAATATGTATTCTCGCCTGCCTTGGGAAGGAATTCGGAGTATCCGTAGGCGTTCACCATGGCATAGACTGACTTGATCTCACCCACGACGTTGCTGAATCTGGCGGTTGCCTTTACGGTAGTCCCGGGGGAACCAGATGGAGGATCAAGGGTCACATTGAGGTCGTAAGAGAACTCTGCCATTCATCTCACCTCTTCTTTGGATTCTGTATCTGAAGCCAAAAGATCATATGGGTTATATGGGGCCCTATCCTGAACGCCTTTACTGGCGGGGCGCTAGACCTGTCATAAGGAAATCCACTGTCTCTCCGGCGATCTCTTCAGGGGAGAATTTTTCATCTCCGATAAGGTGTCGCGCCATCAGGTTGGTAATGATGCCTACAATATGCTGTGAGACGAGATACACATCCACCGGAGCGAATTCTCCGGCATCGATTCCTGCCTTGAGAATGGCGGCAAAGCGTTCCACCATGACCCAATAGACTTGCTCCACCTTAGGAACCCCAGAGGGACAGCCCTTTATGAACCACGATTCAAAGATCAGTTCCACTATGGTCTTGTTAGACTGGCAAAATGAAATCACCGAGGCAATTGCTCGCTTGAGGTAATCCGCTTTTTTGGGACTATGGTTTGGAAATCCAGATTTGGGGGGATATTCAGGCGCCGAATTCAAAAAAGATTCGATGCCATGCTCCAGGAGGCTGACATAGAGCCCCTCTTTAGAATCAAAATAATAGTAGATCATGGGCACTGTGGTATTCGCGGCCTCCGCGATCTCTCGCACCGATGTCCCCTCGTATCCCTTCCCGGCAATCAAAGAAATAGCGGCTTGTAGGATACGATCGCGGACAAGAGTGCCATTGTGCTGGGTGTCATACGAGCTTGATTGTGGAGAGCCTCTGTCATTTTCTCGCTCATTCGATGTTACCATTATGGTTCAGACTCCCTACAAAAGAGTTTATCTAACGCTAAATAAAGTATACCACTTTTCATTTTCCGTTTCAAGGGTCCCTGGCCGGCTGCCGCAGGAATGCGTCATAAAGACGCAGGGACCGGGCGTTGGGGCCCGATCCCTGCGCTGAGGAGGTTTTGGCATGCACGGGACTCTATTATATGGAAGCAATGTCAGCAGAGGAAATCACATTAGAGGAGGAGACTTCACTCAATGCTCGTCGGCCTCTCTTCTAGGGTCACGACTATGATCCTCGTGCCGCCATTGCGCCATACCTTGAGAATGACCTTACTGCCGATCTTCTTTGAGTTTACGAGCTTGACCAGATGATCGGAATTGTCGACTTTTATATTGCCGAATTCAAGGATTACATCATAGGTCGAAAGGCCTGCCTTTTCAGCAGGGCTGTTTGGCTGGACCTCTGTCACGATGGCACCCTTGGTGCTCTTGAGCCCCAAGGCATCGGCAAGCTGTTTGTTGAGATCCTGAAGCCCGATGCCAATCCATGGTCTTGCCACTTTCCCTTTGGTAATAAGGTCGTCAAGAATGCTTTTGGCCTGATTCACCGGGATTGCGAAACCAATACCCTGTGCGAATGGTATGATTGCAGTATTGATCCCTACCACTCTGCCACGTATATCCACCAGGGGACCACCGCTATTTCCGGGGTTGATGGCCGCGTCAGTCTGGATGTAGCTGCCGGGCTTTGTCGGGTCATCTAGGGAACGCGCAAGTCCGCTGATGATACCTGCAGTCACGGTTCTTTGAAATTCATATGGATTCCCGATAGCTATGGCTATGTCCCCGGGACGGATCTTATCCGAGTCCCCAAGTTCGACCGTCGGTAGATTTGAAGCATCAACCTTGACGACAGCCAGGTCGTACAGGGAATCTTGTCCCACCAGTTTGCCATTTAGCTGCCGCCCATCAGAAAGCGTCACCTTGATCTCTGTTGCCTTCTCAATGACATGCCTATTGGTAAGTATATATCCATCTGGCCTGATTATGAAACCCGACCCTTGCGCTGGAACGACTCTTTCTTTGGGCGTGAATGATTCACCAAAGAATTGGCGGAAAAACTCGTCGTCAAACGGAAATACGGACTTGACTTGCACTGTGCGCTTTGTATCGATATTCACAACTGCCTTCGAGACTTTCTCTGCAACATCGGCTATGGTGTTTTCTCCCAGGGCCTGAATGGCCACCACATTTGATCCGGCCGCGCTGACCACCGGCGCAGGTTCATTGGCAAAAGTCGGCTTGTCATGTGTAAGCTGCACCACTACGACTGATGTAATGAGAGAACACACTATGGCAACCACTGCATATGGTAGATATTTACTTTTAAATTCCTTTAGGCTCATAAAAAATCCTCCTTTGCATCTAGCTCAATGTCTTGTCAGTATAAGGAGAAACTTGCTGGCGAGATCCTCGATGAGCCCCTCTGATCGACGGACCCCATCGCTAATCTTCACGGATTCCGCCATTTTTATCAGTATATCCTTTGAAACATTGCCTACCAGGAAGAGGTTCCTGCCATCCGCCTCCCATCTAAGGATGTTGGCCCGTGGTTCCTCAACCAGATCAGCCTTTGAACCGTTTACCTCTACCGTCTCTGCATTTTGCAGGTGTATCCTTGATCGATCAGCAGAGAGCGTCTGGAAGAATGACACCACGTTAAATCCATCCGAATACTGCAAGTGAATACACGCTACTGGCCCAAGCTTTGCTGGGGCCCCCCCCTCCAGGGAATAACCCAGGGTCGAGAAGGATGGAAATATGATGTCACTTCCGAACTTCCGCCTGAGGTCCTGCGGTGGAACCATCGTAGGCTGTTCCTTTTCACATATTACTTTTACACCTGGAGGAGGAGCGAAGTCAAAGAGTCCATCAGGGATATCTGACGGAAAATCTATCCTGACGAAATATGACAGGTAAGTGAGGTTTTTGTTGTCATCAAACTCCTCCGTCCTTAATATCACCGGGTTTTCCGAATCTACCCATATCCTTCGAATAGGGTTTCCCCTGTACTTTGGTGATAGCAAAATAGCGTAAGATCTTCGCCCCGCAACAACCGCCCGTCCTAAGAGTTTCACCATGTAATTTTCGCCAGCAAGGTCGAGATTTTTCATATAGACGCCTTCTATAGGAAATTGGACGGAATAAGATCTCGGCCCTACCGGCTGAGAAGTCACGATCTTCTGTGACGGGGCATATGTCCATATCCTGCTGCCGTCGGAGATAAACAAACGGTATGGATTATCAGCCGACGGCAGATATTCGATCCTGACCTTAGACAGGCCCTCACGCGCAATACGGACGATACTGGCTTTTGCGCCCCTAGGCGACCAGTATATCATTACTTGGGTGCCCTCAAACCTGAGATTTTCACTTTCCCGCGCAACCCGTCTCAAAATGGCCATGGCCGGGTTTTCCTGATCCGGGATCGCAGCTTCCGTGACCTGGAACCACAGCACAGTTACCGCGGCCACGGCAACCAGTAGTATAAAGAGTCCTCGAAAAGTGAGCATATAAGTCACCCCATATCAGGGGAGTATGCCCCATGGCTGGGCGTCGAAGTCGACCAGCCTGACCGCTGCCTGGTCATCATTAGATGCATTCAACCCGGTAGGCATGCTGCCGCCAGGCACGCTGACATCGGGGTGAGCCAATTGTTCCACTGGTGTCAATCCAGGGTTGTGCTGGGACTCCAAAGCCATATAATTGATCCATGCATCATCGGACCAAGGTTGTCTATATGCAGATAGCGCATGTGTTCGCAAGAAGGGGGCTATCTCTACAGGCTGCGGTCGCGAAACAATTGACCAAATCAAAGGCGCCGTCATGAAGAATACAAGCGGCAGAGCCGCCGCGGCTACTGCCATTCTCAGCCGGTTACTACCCGGTATGGTGAACCATGGCCTTCGGGTCGAAATCGCGAACCATGTTCCTCTTCTGATGCGAGATATATCGCGGGTGCCTGCCGGTTCTCCAGCCAACTTTGCCCGGAGTCCTGGCCAAAAATCTCCGGGGAGATCACGGCTGGGAACCGACGAGAGCAGATCCTTGAGTGACCGGAGTTGCTCCAATTCTTTCGCGCACCGCAGGCACCCATCAACGTGGAGCGCTACTCGACGTTCTTCATCATAACTGAGCTCCCGGTCTACATATGATGAAAGCAGTTTTTGGACTTTGTCGCACGGCAGATCCCAATTCACCCTTTTCACCTCCCACCGGGTGATCTGTGAGATGCTTCATGATCCTCTTCCTGGCGGTGGCCGAGATAAGGCAATAGCCTCTTCCGGAGAAGTCTTCGACCTCTATGGATTCGTGATCTCACTGTCCCGATGGAACATTTGAGTATCTCGCTGATCTCTTCATATGAGAACCCCTGGACATCGCATAATACCACAGCGAGGCGATATTCAGGCGGAAGGGATTGGATTCCCCTCTGGATGGCCTGGTGGAGTTCTGATATTTCAGCCAGCTCTTCGGGCCCCGCTGAATTATCTTGAAGCTCCCGGGGCAACTGTTCGTCAAGTGTATCTATGGGTCTATCAAGAGACTCGATCCTGAATTTCGGCCTTCTACGCAGACGATCTATGTAGATATTGCTCGCGATCCTGTAGAGCCATTTTTCAAAGGAGGAGCCCAGTTGGAACTTATCGAAGGAACGATACGCCTTCACCAGGGCTTCCTGCACCAGATCCTTTGCCTCCTCTTTGTCACCGGTAAGCCGGTAAGCGAGGTTATATATGGCTTTGTCATATTTCTGGACCAGGCGCTCAAATTCCTCGACAGGTTTACGCGCGAGGCTGACGCCTGCCAGTGCCTCCGTCCGGATCACTCTCTCTCACTACCCTTCACCATTTCATAAACGTAAATACAGGGGAAAAGTTCCCGACATAAATTTTACCATAATGGATGGGACCAGGCGACCCCGCTTCCCCTGCGAGCTTTGATGAAGTATAATGTTCATGCGGATGTAAGTCTTTGTTCCCCGATTAGGCACCAGCCCACATGGATTTTATTTTTGAATGTAATTGAGTATAAGGGGATACTTTCTATATGCTAGACCGTGATCTGACGCCATCACAGCGGAAAGTCATCGATAACCTTCGCGGAAAGCGAATAGCAGTATTAGGTATCGGGGTGAGCAATCTATCAGTCATTCCATTTTTGGTATCCACAGGGGCAAGAGTTGTCGCATGTGATGCAAAGCCCGCCGCCGAGCTTCACGCGGTGCTCGAGAACCTCAAGGGACTGCCGGTTGAATTTCATCTGGGGCCATCATACTTGGACGATCTGGAATCTTTCGACATGATGGTCGTGACACCCGGGATGAGGCGGGATCTCCCTCAGCTTGTCAGGGCTCGTGATAGAGGGGTCGAGGAAACCAGTGAGCTCCGGCTCTTTTTCCAACTTTGTCCTTCTAGGATCATTGGGATTACCGGGAGTGATGGGAAGACCACCACAACCACGATTACCGGCCTCGTATTCAAAGCTGCCGGGAAAGATGTCTTTGTGGGCGGGAATATCGGAACACCCCTTCTGGGCCGCGTTTTTGACATGAGACCCGATTCTATTGCTGTCCTGGAGCTTAGTAGTTTCCAATTACAGCAGCTTGGAATGAGTCCCAATATAGGCGTCGTTCTCAACGTCCATCCCAACCATCTGGATTATCATCCAACTATGGAGGAATATATAGAGGCTAAGGCTAATATTTTTCTACATCAGCAGCCCGGGGACTTTGCAGTGCTCAATGCTGACAATCGTATTTCCCGGGAGATGGTGCCAAGGTGCCCTGCTGGTGTTGTGTTCTTCAGCAGGCTCAGCGAGGTTGAGTCAGGCGCATTCTTAAGGGGTGATCAGATCTGGCTCAGGTTGAACGGCCGGGAGGAATTCGTCTGTTCCAGGGAGGACATACAAATCCCGGGTGACCATAATGTTGAGAACATTCTCGCAACCACCGCGATCGCAGGCCTCGAGGGCATTTCTTCGTCTGTGCTGAGGAATGTCATCAGGGAATTTAAAGGAGTGGAACATCGGATAGAGCTAGTGGGAGAGGTAAGTGGCATACGCTTTTATGATGATTCTATCAGCACGACCCCCAGTCGAGCTATTGCTGGCCTAAGATCGTTCAAGCAACCAATAGTGTTGATTGCAGGGGGATATGATAAACACCTACCTTTTGATGAATTCGCCGAGGTTGCCATTGAGCGGGCGCGGGCCATCGTATTATTGGGAGCTACCGCCTCGAAGATCGAAGAGGCGGTTAGAGCGGCCGGCGTCCGCCGTGGGCATATGCCCATGATGATTCATGCAGAAGGCGGCCTTGAGGATGCGGTCAATAAAGCTTTCGATGCCGCCCAGAGCGGCGATGTCATTCTCCTTTCCCCTGCATGCGCCAGTTTCGATATGTTCAGGAATTATAAGGAGCGAGGACTCCGTTTCAAAGAGATAGTGAAAGATATTATACGGAGGAGCGGTGCAGATGACAGCCAGGCTCATTGACGGCAAAGCTATTGCGGCAGAGATCCAAAGGAAATTAAAGGCGGAAGTTGAGGCCCTGGAGCGAGATCATGGGATTGTGCCCGGGCTTGCCGTTATCCTGGTCGGTGGTGATCCCGCATCGCGGATCTATGTAAATAGCAAAAAACGCGCATGCAGCAGGTTGGGGATGTATTCTGAGGAACATTGCCTGCCTGCAAGCGCTTCTCAAAGAGAAGTAGAATCTTTGATAGAAGAACTCAATTCCAATGAAAAGATCCACGGAATCCTGTTACAGCTTCCGCTTCCTGAAAGTTTTGATGAGAAAAGGCTGTTGGAGAGAATTGATCCATCGAAGGACGTTGATGGATTTCATCCGGTGAATGTCGGGCGGCTCGCGCTGGGCTACCCCTCCTTTGTGCCATGCACTCCTGCCGGCATACTGGAGCTTATAGGACGCACAGGTGTTGAGATCAAAGGTAAACATGCGGTAGTGGTCGGTCGCAGTAATATAGTTGGCAAGCCTGTAGCTGCTTTGCTTCTAGCGAGTCATGCTACTGTTACCGTCTGCCACTCAAAGACCACTGATCTCGTCCATATCTGCAGGCAGGCCGACATCCTGGTAGCGGCAGTGGGCCGTGCCAGATTAATAGGGCGAGAATATATCAAACCAGGTGCTGTGGTCATAGACGTCGGGATAAATAGAGAGCCTGAAGGCCTGGTTGGGGATGTGGATTTTGAAGGGGCGAGTCAAGTGGCAGGTTTCATTACCCCCGTCCCCGGCGGGGTGGGACCGATGACGATCGCAATGCTAATGAAGAATACCATCTTGGCCGCCGGTAGAAGATCCCGGAAGATCTGAGGTCTACATGCCCGGTGACGGCGTTGATTTTGCTGATGACTGAAAACTGACTCTCAGGGTTTACAATGCCATCCATGTTGCAGTAGAATGATGACATATTGAAGCGCCGGGGATTCCTCTACAAAGTAGAAATATGGATCGCCGAATATTCGTTTTGCTTTAAGATATGGTGGGATGATGGTTGTTGCAGGAAGGCAAGACCGGTGGCATATCTATCTGGGTGTCTCGCGTAGACCGCATGATTGGCGCAGGATTTTTCTGGATCATCCTTGGATGCACACTTGTTGGGGCTATCTGGCAGAAGACTTTTGCTCAATATGTGTCAATAGTACCTTATCTTATTGCCATAATGACATTTTCAGGCACGGTCGGTTGCAGGATAGAGAACTTCCGTCAGGTCGGGCGCAAGCCCGGGGCGTTTATTGGCACATTTTTATCCTTTTACCTCGTCATGCCGCTATTAGCTTTTGTTATATCCAGGCTTTTCTATCCAACAAATCCCGAGCTTTGGGCCGGGCATGTGCTCCTCGCCGCGCTGCCGAGCGCCACCAGTTCATCCCTCTGGGTAAGGCTATCTTCGGGTAATGTTCCCCTTGGTATCGGACTTTTGACTTTCACCGCCATCCTGGGTAGCTTCGCGGTGCCGGGAATCATGGGGCTTGTGGCAGGGCATGTGATTCCCTTCAGTCCTCGCAGTCTTCTCCTCACCCTTACGAAGATCGTGCTCATTCCGGTTATCCTGGCAATGCTTTTCACCCATAAAGGAAATAGGTACGTTTCAATAGCTCGTCCATTTCTCAGCCTCATCATGAAGCTTTCAGTCATGTTGGTGGTTGTTTCCAACGCGGCAGCGAATGCGCCATTTCTTGCTCAGTATAGCAGGGTTACCTTCCTTGTGTTGTTGGTCATCCTCTTGCAAACTATAATGGGTTATGTCATCGCCTATTTTGCGGCACGTACGGCATTGAGGCTCTCTCCAGATGATGCTAAGGCTTTTCTATTTGTTAATGCAATGCGAAACGACGGGGCCGGGATAGCCATCGCCCTCGCCTATTTCACGCCTCTTGTGGCAATTCCTTCCGGAGTTAGCATCATGATCCAGCAGCCGTTTGCTTCTCTGGTGTTGAGGGCGCTCGGGATGAAAAGAGGAGTTTTGTCCGCCTCAAAGAAGAAGAAGATCATGTCCGCTGGAGCCGCGCAGATTTCGGACGGAATGGGGACTCGCCATGTCCGGGGAAGGAGATAATGCGATGTCAGATGGGAATGCGATAATAGATAAACAAGGGATGCTCGCCAGAGCTCAAAAGCCCGCGAAAGAGGCCATGAGGCTTCACCCCTTTTATAAGGGTAAGATCGAGATTACCCCTAAAGGCTGTATCAGGGACATGCGAGATTTCGCCATATGGTATACTCCCGGTGTTGCGGAGCCCTGTAAGGCCATCAAGGACGACAAAGAATTAGTCTACGAGTATACCAATAAATGGAATACGGTGGCTGTTGTAACAGATGGGACTCGGGTGCTTGGCCTCGGGGATATCGGACCGGAGGCTGGGCTCCCGGTAATGGAAGGAAAGGCCATGTTATTCAAGTATCTTGGCGGGGTGGATGCATTTCCTATCTGCCTTGATACAAGAGACCCTGAGGAGATCATCTCAGCCATCAAATGGCTTCAGCCTTCGTTTGGCGGGATCAATCTGGAGGATTTCGAGCAGCCAAAGTGTTTTTACCTTCTTGAACGTCTCCGTGAAGAGATGCAGATCCCAGTATGGCACGATGATCAGCAGGGGACTGCGGCGGTCACCCTTGCAGGGCTTTTCAACGCGCTTAAGATAGTTGGCAAGAGATTGTCTGATGTGAGAATAACCCTTGTGGGTGCCGGCGCCGCGAATATTTGCATCGCCAGAATGATAATCGCTGCAGGAGCTGAACCAGGAAACATCATCATGTGTGACAGCAGAGGGACGCTACACCCAGGAAGGACAGAGCTCATGGAGACAAATAAGGAAAAGTGGGAGATGTGCCTTAGAACCAATGCCAGGCATCTTGCAGGCCAGATTCCTGAGGCCATGAAGGGCGCCGATGTGGTGATAGCCCTGTCCAAACCGGGTCCTGATACTCTCAAAAAGGAATGGATAGCTGAGATGGCCGCGGACGCCATTGTCTTTGCTTGCGCAAATCCGGTTCCTGAAATATGGCCTTGGGAAGCCAAAGAAGCTGGGGCGCGCATCGTGGCTACCGGGCGCTCAGATTTCCCCAATCAGGTAAACAATTCTCTGGGATTCCCCGGGATTTTCAGGGGAGCTCTCGATGTCAGGGCGAAGACGATAACAGACGAGATGTGTATAGCAGCAGCTATGGAACTCGCAAAATGCGCGGAAGACAGGGGCATAAATGAGGAATATTTGATACCTACGATGGATGAATGGGAAGTTTATCCCAGGGTAGCCGTCGCGGTGGGACTGAAGGCAGTGGAGCAGGGGATCGCGAGGATCGCCCTGGGCAGGGACGAACTCTACGACAAGGCAGTCTCCATGATAAGAAGGTCCCGGGAAACGACTAGAATGCTGATGGATGGGGGGATCATCCCGCCGCCGCCCATGGCTTGAATGGGTGCCGACTGATAGTCGTTTCCGATCTATGGATAGGGCTCAGGAAGAGGGGGAAGGATCGGTTGGGTTCTAATCAAGTAAGAGAGATCTCTGCATTGGAAGTAACCCGCGCGGTGAAGAAGCTCTGTATGAGCGCCAATTGCAACCTTCCTCAGGAGAACCTCCGCGCCCTTAAGAGGGCCATTGAAATCGAGGAATCACCCCTAGGGAGGCAAGTCCTGAGACAAATCCTTGAGAATCATCGTATCGCGAGAGAAGAATGCCTTCCCGCCTGTCAGGATACCGGGGTTGCCGTAGTGTTTCTGGAGATTGGCCAGGATGTTCATATAGTGGGCGGAAGTCTGTATGATGCCGTGAATGAGGGCGTAAGGCAGGGGTATATCGAGGGCTACCTTCGAAAATCGATGGTGGACGATCCTGTTTATGAGCGACGGAATACTGGCGATAATACACCTGCTATCATCCACGTTGATGTCGTCCCTGGGGATAGGCTCAAGATCACTGTGGCTCCTAAAGGTGGTGGCGCTGAGAACATGAGCCGGCTTGCCATGCTCACTCCTGCCGCCGGGATCGAGGGAGTAAAGGACTTTGTGATAGATACTGTAAGACGGGCTGGCCCGAATCCATGCCCGCCAATTATAATCGGGGTGGGGATAGGCGGGAATTTCGAGGCTGTCGCGCTTATGGCAAAGAAGGCATTGCTCCGGCCCCTGGGTTCCCATAATCTCAATCCAATGTTTGCGGATCTCGAAAAAGATCTGCTCATGAGGGTCAACAAGCTTGGCATAGGCCCGCAGGGTTTCGGCGGAAGGATTACTGCTCTGGCCGTGCATGTGGAAGTCATGCCCTGCCATATCGCGAGCCTTCCAGTAGCGGTCAACCTCAACTGCCATGTTTCCCCCCATGAATCCATGACTATTTGATCCTGGACTTGGCCTTCCCGGCTCCCGGGACCACTTCGATGCCGACTTTTTCTGCGGCTGTGGCCAGCTTTGAATCCAAAGTGAGTAAGATGAGTCATGGCTCGAGATTTGAGACTTCAGGGAAAGGAAAATCGCTAGATGGCTATCTATATAACAACTCCGCTCACTGAAGAGGTAGTAGCCCAGCTCCGGGCGGGGGACGAGGTCGCGATATCGGGCGTCTTATATACAGCAAGGGATGCTGCTCACAAGAGGCTTGTCTCCCTTATCAAATCTGGTTCGCAGTTGCCCTTTGATCTTGCGGGGCAGGTGATTTACTATGTTGGTCCCACACCAGCGCGGCCGGGATTCCCTACGGGATCAGCCGGGCCGACCACCAGCGGGCGCATGGATCCATACACCCCCCTGTTGATCGAACATGGTCTGAAAGGCATGATAGGGAAAGGCGTAAGATCCCTTGAAGTCAGAGAAGCCATGAGAAAGTATAAAGCAGTATACTTCGGCGCGATCGGTGGGGCTGGTGCCTTGCTGGCGAAGAGGATCAAGTCATCAGAATTGGTTGCATATGAGGACCTGGGGCCGGAGGCTATACGACGGCTCGTGGTGGAGGATTTCCCCGCAATAGTGGTGGATGATATCTATGGTGACGACCTCTATGAGCAAGGGATGGAACGTTACCGGATAGTTTAAACCACTGACACAATATTTCGAGCAGATCCCGTGATGAAGGGGTGGCATTTTTGAAGGGCAGAGTTGCCACCTTTGTTATCCTAATTGTGCTTGTGGGTATAGCGCTTGCGTTGAAATCTTTTGCCCTCTCTGTAGCCGCCGTGAAAGAGCTCAGGGACAATTCAGGGACGCAGTTTGATCCCCATGTGGTCGATATTTTCATCGAGAAAGTGTTAACAAAGGCCCAGCATCCGGTGACGGAGCAGGCGGATCTTGTGCCGCGGTATCAAGAGCATTGACACCCGCCACAGTCTTAAGAGCATTGACACCCCGGCCTCCTAGATGCTACACTCTTTTTGAACCCAGGGTTAGTAGCTCGTATTAATAGCTGGTGCTAATCCAGGGCATCGGCGTTTGCCTGGCGCACCAGTGCCAATCCGGGGCGTTAGCGTTCACTTGGCGCGCCAGCGCCCGCCTGGCGCACCAGTATGCGCAGGCAGGCCCAAGAATGGGGAATCCAGATAGACGATTCCCCAACCGGCCCAGGCAGACTCGAACGGGGGGAGTCCCAATGGACTATTTCTTGACTGATGACCAAAGGATGATCAAAGACCTGGCCTCAAAGATAGCTGAGGAGAGAATAGCTCCTGTCGCGGCTGAGCTTGATGAAAAGGAAGAATTCCCATGGGAAATAATGAGGGATCTCGCGCAGGCAGATCTATTCGGGGTCTGGATCCCCGAGAAATATGGAGGTCTGGGCGGTGGGGTCCTCGAGCAATGCCTGGTCGTAGAGGAGCTTTCGCGCGCATGTGCAGGAGTTGCGACATCCTATGCGGCCAGCGCTCTCGGTGCCTACCCCATTCTTCTCTTTGGAACAGAGGAACAAAAACAGAAGTATCTTCCTGATATCGCTTCCGGCAAGCGTCTTGCCGCATTTGCCCTGACAGAACCTGATGCCGGTTCAGATGCCGGGAATATCAAGACTACTGCGGTGTTTGACGGGGATTCCTATGTCTTGAATGGGACCAAGCAATGGATCACCAATGCCGGTGAAGCAGAGATCTACACGGTAATGGCCACAATTGACCGAAACGCCGGAGTTCGCGGAATTACAGCCTTCATAGTTGAAAAAGGCACACCTGGCTTCGAATTTGGCAAGAAGGAAAAAAAGATGGGGATTCGATCCTCATCTACGCGTGAACTCATTTTTTCAGATTGTCGGATTCCTCGTGAGAATCTTCTCGATAGAGAAGGAAAAGGGTTTATCGTAGCGATGAGAACATTGGACCGGACCCGGACTGGAGTCGCCGCTCAGGCTGTAGGGATCGCGCAAAGGGCGCTCGATCTCTCAGCAGCCTATGCTATGGAGCGAGTTCAATTCGGAAACCCGATCGGCGAATTTCAGGCTATCCAGCACATGCTTGCTGATATGGCCATCCAGGTCGAGGCTGCCAGGGCTTTCACCTATTCGGTCGCCAGAATGATCGATGGAGGGGCGCGGGATTTCGCGAAAGAATCAGCCATGGCCAAGACTTTCGCCTCTGATATTGCCATGCGTGTGGCTGTGGATGCTGTCCAGATCTTTGGCGGTTATGGCTATATGCGTGATTACCCTGTGGAGAAGCTCATGCGTGACGCGAAGGTAACGCAGATCTATGAGGGAACGAACCAGATCCAGCGCACAATAGTGGGTTCTCAGGTTTTGCGAGAAGCCAGGCGCCAGAAAAAGGCGAAGGCTTGAATGCTCGGTGGCGCAAGGTCCGGATTGTCATGAAGGTCGGATTGTTCATGGAGAATGCAAGTTGGATATAGATCCGGAGGGACTTGATCGGATATATGAATATAGTGGTAACCATCAAGCAGGTCCCGGAAGATCCCGGGGCTGTGAAGATAAACCGGGAGACCAATACCCTTGTTCGTGAGGGCATCCCATGTATCGTCAACCCATATGATCTCTTTGCGATTGAAGAAGCCTTGAGGATACGGGAAAGTTTGCAAAAGGCGGGCGCCCGGACTAGAATAACGGTCATTACCATGGGGCCGCCGCAGGCGCGCAGCGTGTTAGAAGAGGCTATCGCAATGGGCGTGGATAACGGAATCCTGCTGAGCGACCGGGCTTTTGCGGGAGCCGATGTCCTCGCTACTTCCTATACCCTCGGCAAGGGAATCCGGAAGATGGAAATGGTGTCGGGGGAGACTATTGACCTCGTCATTTGTGGGCGGCAATCGACTGATGGGGACACCGCTCAGGTAGGGCCGGAGCTTGCGGAGTTCCTGGGAATCCCACATGTAGCCCGCGTCTTCGCCATCGACGAGATAGATGCAAGCGGCGCCCGCGTCAGGCGAAGGTCTGATGAAGGATATGAGACCATCCAGGTGGATCTTCCCGCGCTCTTTACCGTTGATAAAGGCATCAACCAGCCCAGAGTCACGTCCTTGAAGGGAATGATGCGAGCCCGCAAGGCTGATATTCCCACCTGGGGGGCGAGCGATATCGGGGCTGAGCCTGATCGGATTGGTCTTTCAGGGTCACCTACAAAGGTTGTCAGGATTTTCTCTCATGAAAAAAGCCATAAGGCCAGGCTTCTCCAGGGTTCTCCGGAGGAAGTCGCTCATGAGCTTGCTGAGGTAATTCGGAAGGCGCTTTCAAGTTAGGGGCCGTTCTGTACCGATTTGGGGGTGTTGTTCTCTGGATGGTAATGTTTGGATATTTGTAGAAATAACGGATGGAGGTCGTCCTGTTGATATTGTATATGAACTCCTGGCAGCGGGACGCCCCATTGCGGATAGACTTGGTGTAAGCCTCGTGGCCCTTCTCCCCGAGGGCAAAGCCGATCCCGGCCATTATAGCGGTGGCTATGGTGGCGGTGGCCATGATAGCGCCGGTCACTACACTTGGGAGAATTTATATCAAACGGAGCCTACCGCTTCGGAACTCATCGCAGGCGGGGCTGACGCGGTTTACGTCATCTCGGCCCCGGGTCTCTTATTGAGGCAAGAAGAGCCCTATACGGAAGCCATTTGCCAGCTTGTGGGTGATTATCGCCCCTCCATTCTCCTATTTGGGGCGACCAATTTCGGTCTTTCCCTGGCCCCACGTGTCGCGGCGAGGCTTGGTACAGGGCTTACTGCCAATTGTACGGTTCTTGAGGTTGACCCTGCATCAGGAATCCTCCTTACAACTCGCCCTGCCTTTGGTGAAAATATAATGGCTACCATTGCCTGCCCTGAGAGAAGGCCGCAGATGGCAACCATCAGGCCGCACGCCATAAGACCTCTTCCCCCCGATCCTCGCCGGCGCGGGGAGATAATGAGATTCTTCAGGGATTTTGCTGCGCCTCGCGCCAGGGTGGTGGGGGTATTCAAGGAAGATCATCAGCAGGAAATTGATATCTCCGAGGCCCGGGTTATCGTATCCGGTGGGAGGGGCGTTGGCTCCGAAGAGAGCCTCCAGCTTCTTGAGGAGCTCGCAGGTTTACTGGGAGGGGTCGTAGCCGCGTCGCGCCCGTTGGTCGATGCCGGATGGATCCCGGAATCACGCCAGGTGGGACAGAGCGGCAAGATTGTAAGCCCCAGGCTTTATATCGCATGTGGAATTTCAGGCGCGATCCAGCATACAGCAGGCATGGATTCTTCAGACATTATCGTGGCCATTAACAAAGATCCTGACGCTCCTATTTTCGGTATAGCCAACTATGGGATCGTGGGGGATCTGCATAAGATCATTCCGGCCCTGATTCGAGAGCTCAAGCGGGACTCACATGCGAACTCATTTGCCTAGACCGAGGGGCGCCACCTTTAAGATCGCCCGAAGGCATGCACGGGGGCATTACCACAGGGTATATGATGGCGCCATCCCAGAGGTCGGCATGGCCGGTTATCGCCTGGAAGTATCCCTCGTCGCCCAGGTAAGTACCCCGCTTATTATGCTCAACACTATGGAGCCCCAGAGGGCAGGCCAGAAACCATGCACCTCAAATCCTTTTACCAGCCCGGAGGCGATGAGGAGCATGAGTGCATTGATGACAAATGTAAAGAGCCCAAGGGTCAGGATTTGAATAGGCAGTGCGAGTATCACCAAGATCGGTCTTATGATGGCATTTGCGATCCCCAACACGATGGCCGCAGCCAGAGCTGCCATGGGGCCGCTCACTTCGATCCCTGAAACGATGTAAGGGAGGATGAGCAATGCAAAGGTGTTCATCGCTAGCCTTATAATAAATCCCGTCATGATATCCCATCTCCCTTCCGGCGCCGAGCTGGTGGCGCTGGTATCTCCTTAGAAATGGCTTGGCGCTGGCATCTCCACAAAAACGGCTCGGCGGCGCTGGTATCCGCTTGAAAACGGCTCGGTGGCCCAAGATGGCCTGAGGATACTTTCATCATATGAACTTCACCAGGACCCTTGTTCCATCCTCCGTCGCGATATCTATAAATGTCCAGGTGCCATAAGATGCTAGTTCGTACATGATATTCTTGGCGACTCCTATTTGATCAAGGGGGAATCCCCCGGGAACGCTTTTCTTGATAACCTTTCTGAGCCCGGGGGATATCATTAGAAGCGCCTGGAATATGCTGAGCGCTGCCCCAATCGCGTCGCATATGGCGAAGACGGGGAGAATTATGGGCAGGCTCCGCTTCATATTCTGGTTTTTAATGAGGATTAGCATGAAAAAACTGGGACGCCTCATCATTCGACGAAGACCTCAACTTTTGTCTCATCATCTTGAATATCCACGATTTTCCCTATCGTGGTTTCCGTTATAGACGATAGCACTTCATCAATGTCGATATGCTGATCCATGAGTTCGTGTCTAGCGTTTGCCGGTATCAATTTGAGGGCCCATTTCGCCAGGGACAAAGGTATATTCACATTTACTTTTGTCTTTCCTTCCTCATCAATTCTGACCCTGAGCATCCTTCCCGACCGGTTCGGGGACGACTGCCCGCCCTTGCCTTCGTCTATAGCATCGAGAAGTTTCATGGCCTCATCTATGGAAACTTTTCCATCCTGAAGCATCCTCAATACTTGTTTTTTCTCTTCACTCATTTCGAATTCCTCCTTACGCCCTTAAGCTGCCGTCTCTTTTCTGACACTTATTCCACCATTGGACGTTTCGATCCTGAGGATGAGTTTTTTCTCCCTGTCTTCAAAGTTCATACTCTTTGCCCGAATCTCCTGGTTTGTCCTACCTCGCTCATTCAGTTCATATACCAGGTCCGGGACATCCACTGAAATTCCTCCGCAGCTTACCTCGGCCGCAATGGAAACGCCAAGATTCATATCTTCTGGGACCACAGCCTTCACTGCCCCATTTGATGTCTCGAGTTCCCAGGTGCTTGTTCCATCTATTCCAAATGGGGTGACGCTTATGCTGCCATTGGTGGTTTCGCAGTGAAGTGATTTTGATGATGTATTCAGGACCACTGCGCCATTAGATGTTTCAACATAGGCTGCGTCAGCCCGCACGCGATTGAAGTCAATCTTGCCGTTGGACGTTTCCGCATGGATCTTGGTGCAGCTGATATCTGCTACCTCTATTGAGCCATTTGAGGATTCCAATGCTACATCATATGTGAATCGCTTGGGAACGAACGCCTGCAATGAAACAGCCTTCAGATTGAACCGATCTCCTCTGGCTTCGAATTCGAGGTTTTTTTCGCCGACCCTATATTGAACCAGGTCCTCAAATTGATATTCCGCTTCTTTACCGGACGGAACCCGCGCTACAGCGACGACCTTGTAACCAGGCTGGTCCCATCCGATAAGCTTGATACCTCCGTTTCGGCCGGTTAGGAATAGGTGAATAACGCTGTCAGCCTCCTCTGGCTCAAGGTGCCCCTCGAGACTCCGCTGGATCATTCCGCCTCCCCAACCAATATCAAAGAAATTCCCGGCTAGATTCGTAAGGCTGGATCCCGCGTTCGATAGGGCCTTTTTTACCGCATCTCTGATCGTATCCTTGAGCTGAGAGTCTTCAAGCTCCTTCCGGATATTAGAGCCAAATGCCTTGAGCTCTTCGACCATATCATCCAGGCCTGCGCGTGAAGGCTTTGCCGGCCCCCGGTCTTTTGCAATTTTTCCCTCATGCTCTGCTGATCTTTTCCCCTCCATGGATTCTACTTCATTCCGAGTCTGATCCTCATTAGGAACGCCTTCTTCGTCATAGGCAGCATCCTTGTCACGGATGGCTTCTATAAGCTCCGCCGCTTGATCCGCGGTGATCTTGCCTTCCTCAATCATTTTAAGGATCATTCGGATTTCCTCATTCATCCGGATTACCCCCTCTGTTGTCTGAGAGCCTTTATAGCCTCTTCAGTCGAAATCTCGCCTTTGTTGAGCGCCTCAAGGATTTCCCTGCGTCTCGAGGCAACAGTTTCCTCACCCTCTCTGCTCTCTACAGGATAACCAAGCGCCTGGATGACCGCGTCAAGGCGGCTTCTCACTGTGGGATATGAGATGCCAAGTTCTCTCTCAACCTCTTTGATATTTCCCCTACATCTTATGAACGTCTCCACAAAGTCTCGCTGATCATTCGGCAGTTGACAAAACTTACAGGTCTCGAAGTTACCCTCAATTGATGTGTCACAACTCGGGCAATGTAATTTTGTCACATCTAGATTTCCTCCACACACAGGACATTGCCCTATCTGCTTCCGTCTCATGTTTTTCCCCACCAACCTTTCCGCGCTCTGTCTCGTGATATACATTCCCGCCCCAAGATATGTGGCCTGTGTTCTTGCTGGCGCAATCGAGCTATGGTTTTTCGTCGCTTGTAAATGTAGGAAGGTTTATCGTCAGTTAAAATAATAAACCATGATATTAATATTGTCAATATATACATCAAAATTTTTAAAGCAATGGGTTGGATCTCTCGTCTTCAAAATATCGTATTAGTTGACGAGATCTGGTGAAGAATGAGAGCGAGGCTTGAATATACATGGCTATATATGTAAGATTGTCGTTCGTTGGGTGCTGGCTTTACACCTCTTGACCGATATGCTAAAATAGCTTGCAGTCATGATAATGCCGGATTTTGCGTGGAAATAGGCCATTTTGTGATTTCCATGACGCCAGACATGAAACGCAGAAAGCCTGTGCAATACATGCGGTTTTGCCTTGAGTCTTGGAAGAGGTGGGATAATTGAAAACAAGCGTGGAAAAACTAGAAGGAAATATCGTCAAGCTCGAGATCGAGGTGCCAGAAGATGAGGTAGCCAGGGCTCTTGAGGAAGCTTACAAGCGTATATCCAAGAACGTGAAGATCAATGGCTTCCGCAAAGGGCGGGTCCCGCGCAAGATCCTGGAGTTGCGGTTAGGTAAAGAGGCCATTCACCAGGAAGCGGTGGAGATCCTCGTTCCCAGCTCTTATCAAAAGGCAGTGGCTGAGAGTGATCTCCGACCTATTGACAGTCCGAAGATCGATGTAACCCAGCTTGAGGAGGGGGGTCCCTACAAGTTCACCGCCACTGTGCAGGTGATGCCAGAGGTGGACCCGGGGGATTATAAGTCCGTCAAGGTGGAAAAGAAGGTCCCGCCTGAGATCAAGGACGAGGATGTTGATTTAGCCATTCAGTCGCTCCGTGAACAGCGCGCTAAATTTGAGAAGATAGATAGAGACGCCCTGCAGGAGGGAGACTATGCAGTGGTGGATGCCGTAGCATATGTGGACGGCACGGAAGTAGATGATCTTACCAGGAGGCATCTTCTGGTGGAGGCTGGCAAGTCTGGTTCCCTGATCGGTTTTGAGGAAGTGCTACCAGGCATGGGCGCGGGAGAGACGAAAACAATACAGGTAGAAGGAAGTAAGACCGGAAATCCAAAATATGCAGACAAGACCATTTCGTATGAAGTCACTGTCAAGGAGATTATGCAAAAGGTTCTACCTGAGTTGAATGATGAGTTCGTCAAGGAAGTTTCTGGAGCCTCGTCAGTAGATGAATTTAAAAACGAGATTAGGTCAAGACTGGAAAAGATAGCTTCTGATCGGGCGACAAATGAAATGAGATCTGAGATATTGAAAAAGGTGACGGAAATCGCTAAGGTCGACGTGCCCGATGTTCTGGCGAACCGTCGCATCGATGCCATGATCGACGAGATGAGGCAAAGCCTGGAGATGCAAGGAATGACATTGGAATCTTACCTTGAAGCCACTTCTACCAACCTGGAGGCAATCCGCGAACGTTTCAAGGAGGCCGCGACAGAAGAGGTCAAGGTGGATCTAGTACTAGATGCCATAGCCAAGGCAGAAGGAATCGAGGCAACCGACGACGAAGTAAATGACGAAATGCAGCAATTGGCCAGGAGCGCCAGGAGAGAACCTTCAGAACTCAGAAATATCCTTGGGGAAGAGGGAGTAAGTTCCATAAGGCGTTCAATAGAGAGACGAAAGACGATCAACAGGCTGATAGAGCTGTGTACGGTCTGAAATCCTGGTTTTCCCGGGATGCTTTCCAGACAGATTAGGCGTATAATTAAGATTAGGGGAAGAGCTGAGGAGGGCGAGTGATGAGTCTTATCCCTATAGTGGTTGAGCAAACAGGGCGGGGTGAACGTGCATACGATATCTACTCTCGTTTACTTAAGGACAGAATTGTCTTTGTTGGCGGACCCATTACAGATGACTTGGCCAATGTGGTGATCGCCCAACTCTTATTCTTACAGGGAGAGGATCCTGAGAAGGATATAAACCTCTATATCAACAGTCCGGGAGGGTCTGTGACGGCGGGGCTGGCTATATATGATACAATGCAGTACATAAAGCCTGATGTAGCTACTACCTGCATCGGGATGGCCGCTAGTATGGGAGCTATTTTGCTCGCAGCTGGCGCCAAGGGCAAGCGTTATGCGCTTCCTTATTCACGGATAATGATCCACCAGCCTGCTGGCGGGACTCAGGGCCCCGCTACCGATATAGAAATCCATGCGCGAGAAATCAAGCGGATCAAGGAGATTGCCCATAGCATCCTCGCGAAACATACAGGGCAGCCAGTGGAAAAAGTTGCCCGAGATACTGAAAGGGATTTCTTCATGTCGGCGGAGGAGGCAAAGGAATACGGCATAGTAGATGAGATCTTCCGTGGAAAGAAGAAGTAGTAGAGGGGTGATTCCATGTTTAAGTTCAGCGACGACAAGGGCCAATTAAAATGCTCCTTCTGCGGCAAAGTCCAAGATCAGGTCAAGAAACTCATAGCAGGTCCTGGCGTCTATATTTGTGATGAATGTATCGAGCTATGCAATGAGATTATCGCAGAAGAGCTAGGCGAGGAAGTTGACGTTGAACTGGGAAACATCCCCAAGCCTAAGGAAATCAAGGATATCCTGGATCAATATGTCATAGGGCAGGAAGAGGCAAAGCGAACTCTATCTGTCGCCGTATACAACCATTACAAGCGGATAAATTCCGGCGTAAGAATGGATGACGTTGAGCTCCAGAAGAGCAACATCCTCCTCCTGGGGCCTACGGGCGTCGGCAAGACCTTACTGGCTCAAACTCTGGCCAAGATTCTAAATGTACCATTTGCCATTGCGGATGCGACATCTTTGACTGAGGCGGGTTACGTCGGCGAGGATGTAGAGAATATTCTCCTCAAGCTCATACAGGCCGCGGATTATGATGTGGAGAAGGCTGAAAAGGGCATTGTCTATATAGATGAGGTAGACAAAATCGCACGAAAGTCCGAGAATCCCTCTATTACGCGGGATGTCTCCGGGGAGGGCGTGCAGCAGGCGTTGCTGAAGATCCTGGAGGGCACCATCGCAAGTGTCCCACCCCAGGGAGGGCGCAAGCACCCTCATCAGGAATTCATTCAGATCGATACCACTAACATATTGTTCATATGTGGCGGAGCCTTTGAGGGTCTCGAGAAGATAATCCAGAATCGCACCGGCAAGATGGCCATAGGCTTTGGGGCCGAGGTAAAACCCAAGATCGACCTGAAGGTCGGGGATATCTTGAGGCAGGTTCTGCCAGAAGATCTTCTAAAGTTTGGACTTATCCCGGAGTTCATAGGAAGGCTTCCGATAGTGGTGCCCCTCGATGCGCTGGATGAGGAGGCTCTGGTCAAGATCCTCACGGTGCCTAAGAATGCGCTTGTCAAGCAATACAAGAGGATCTTCGAGATGGATGGCGTCGAGCTCGAATTTACTCAGGACGCTCTTATAGCCATCGCCAAGAAGGCGATAAAGCGCCAGACCGGGGCTCGCGGGTTGCGTTCCATAATCGAAAAGATCATGTTGAATGTCATGTATGAGGTTCCTTCTCGTAGTGATGTCAAGAAATGTGTGGTAACTCGGGAAGTAGTCGAAGGCCTTGCCGAACCGACTCTTGTGCTGGCAGAGAAGAAAGGCGCTCGCAAGAAAGAAGAGACTGCCTGATTCCCTGAAGGCGCCGGATGGGCCCGGCTATGGTGACGCCGGGAGGGCCGCCGAAACTGGATTTGAACATGACCATCCCTTTACCACGCCATAAACCATTCCCTCAGTGGACATACTAGGTTAGAGACTTGGGTTCGGGGGGTTTGTGGCTATGGACTTCACCTCAAGCATGGTGGGGATGGTTAGTTTTTTCTTTACCGTGATCATTGGGCTATATTTCTGGAATCTGTTGCGCGGCCAGCAAACTTCGCGTACTTCCATAGAAAAGGAATCGAGGAAGGAGATAGAGAGACTCAGATATCTCAGAAGCATTTCCTTGTCAGAACCCTTATCTGAAATGACCAGGCCGGCGAGACTGTCAGAGATCGTGGGCCAAGAAGAAGGCATCAAGGCGTTACGCGCGGCCCTTTGCGGGCCTAACCCCCAACACGTGATCATATATGGACCTCCTGGAGTCGGAAAGACGGCTGCGGCGCGGGTGATCCTGGAGGAAGCAAAGAAGAATCCCCTCTCGCCCTTTCGAGATTCGGCGAAATTCGTGGAAATGGATGCTACCACTGCGCGTTTCGATGATAGGGGGATTGCCGACCCGCTCATTGGATCGGTCCATGATCCAATCTACCAGGGCGCAGGTCCCCTTGGGATCGCCGGAATTCCGCAGCCGAAGCCAGGGGCCGTTACCAAGGCGCATGGTGGAATATTGTTCATTGATGAGATAGGCGAACTTCATCCGATACAAATGAATAAGCTTCTCAAGGTGCTAGAAGATCGGAAGGTCTTTCTAGAGAGCGCGTATTACAACTCTGAAGACCCTAACATCCCGGCTCATATTCATGATATCTTCCAAAACGGACTACCTGCCGATTTCAGGCTCGTAGGGGCTACGACCCGAATGCCTCACGAAATCCCGCAGGCCATACGATCGCGCTGCGTTGAGGTCTTCTTCAGGAGTTTAACTCCAGATGAGATCGAGAAAATAGTGTTGAATGCAGCCAGGAAGGCTAGATTTGATCTCTTGCCCAAGGCAGTAGAAGTCATCAAACGTTATGCGACCAATGGAAGAGATGCGGTGAATATCCTTCAACTGGCCGGAGGTATGGCTCTGACAGAGGGGAGAAATCGGATAGAACAAGCAGACGTAGAATGGGTGGTAAATACTGGCCAATTCTCCCCTAGGGCAGAAAGGAAGATCCCTGATGCCCCTCAGGTTGGCTATGTAAATGGTTTGGCTGTGGTGGGGGCAAATATCGGAATTCTTCTCGAGGTGGAAGTCACTGCTATTCCAGTAGAAAAAGGCTGCGGAAATGTAATAACCACTGGGTTTATTGATGAAGAAGAGTTTGGTGAGGCGGGGAGGGTCAGCAAGAGGAAGAGCACGGCGAAGGGGTCTGTTGATAATGTCATGACCGTGCTGCGAAAATACCTTTGCTGCGATCCCCGGGACTATGATGTTCATATCAACTTTCCCGGAGGGGTGCCGGTCGATGGACCGTCTGCCGGGATCGCCCTAGCTACTGCCATCTATTCAGCTATAACCAATGAGCCAATTGACAATCGGGTGGCCATGACGGGTGAACTGTCGATTCGCGGGCTTGTGAGGCCGGTGGGGGGTATCGTGCCGAAGGTCGAAGCCGCTCTGAAGGCTGGAGCCAAAAGGATAATCATACCTAAAGAAAATTGGCAGGAGATATTTAGGAAAATTGATTCAGCGGAGGTGATCCCCGTAGAAAGGGTAGAGGAGGCAGTAAGCCTCGCTTTGGTGAATCAGATGTTGTATGCCAGGAAGTCTCTCCCGATTTCCATGCCTCAAACACGAAGATTAGGAAATGGCCAGATCGCCCAGGTCTAAGACTGGGAAACCTCGCAAATTACCTTTCGACTGCTCAATATTGCATCCATTATTTAACATAAGCTCGGTGAAGGAATCACCCCGGTAGCCGAGAATACAGTATTAATAGGGAAAATCTCATTTTCCTTTCGGGGACCAGCTAGATTTCTCCGTCTTTACGTATCGGAAATGACTGTTATAATACTTGTATATTTCTTGTATGCAAATGGTAGCTGAGGAGGTGCGAAGCAGATGGCAATCGGACAGGTGGGAGAGGCAAGCTTCAGGGATGTGCTGCCACTGCTTCCTCTTAGAGGGGTCCTGGTTTTCCCATATATGACGATTCCACTGGAAGTTGGGCGTGACAGATCAGTCGGCGCTCTTGAAGACGCTATGATGAATGAAAGGCTCATCATGCTCGCGGCTCAGAAACAGGCACGAATCAACGAGCCGGCGCCCAGCGAAATCTATGAGATAGGAACGATTTCAGAGATAAAGCAGCTGGCCAAGCTGCCTGACGGGACGATTCGCATTCTCGTAGAGGGGATTATGAGGGCCAGGATCGAGGAATACGTCCAGCATGATCCATGCTATAAGGTACGGGTCGCGAGACTCGAGGAGGAAGTGGAGAAGACACCGGAGATTGAGGCATTGATGCGCACGGCGATCAATTCCTTTGAGCAATACGTGAAGCTGAGCAAAAGGATTCCGCCAGAGATTCTGTTGTCTGTCATGGGGATTGATGAACCGGGTAGGCTTGCTGATGATATAGCCTCTCATCTCCCGCTCAAGATGGAGGATAAGCAGGCAATTCTTCAAGCAGGATCACCCAGAATCCGCCTGGAGAAATTATGTACGATCTTGAGCAAAGAAATGGAGATACTGGAGATCGAGAGGAAGATACACGTCCGGGTGCGAAAGCAGATGGAGAAGACCCAGAAAGAATATTACCTCAGGGAGCAAATGAGGGCGATCCAGAAGGAGCTTGGGGAGAAGGACGAAAGGGCCGCTGAAGTTGAGGATTATCGAGATAAGATCGAGGCTGCGAAGCTGCCCAAGGACGTGGAAGAAAAGGTATTGAAAGAGCTAGATCGCCTGGAGAAGATGCCTCCTATGGTGGCGGAAGCTGTAGTTGTGAGGACCTATCTTGATTGGATCCTTGCTCTTCCGTGGTCTGTCAGGACCAAGGACACCATCGATGTGAAGGCTGCAAGGCAAATCCTCGATGAGGATCATTATGGTTTGGAAAAGGTGAAGGAAAGAATCCTTGAATATTTGGCTGTCAAGCAATTGACGAATAAGATGCGGGGGCCTATCCTCTGCCTTGTGGGGCCGCCAGGCGTAGGCAAGACGTCCCTCGGTAAATCCATAGCGAGAGCTCTTGGCCGGAAATTCGTGAGGTTCTCTCTTGGCGGGGTCAGGGATGAAGCAGAGATCCGTGGGCACAGGCGGACCTATGTTGGGGCGCTGCCTGGCAAGGTTATACAGGCTATGAGGCAGGCCGGGTCCAAGAATCCTGTTCTGCTCCTGGACGAAGTGGATAAAATGAGTTCGGACTTTCGAGGGGATCCGGCGGCGGCCTTGCTGGAAGTCCTGGATCCGGAGCAAAACTGCGCTTTCCAGGATCATTACCTCGAGATTCCATTCGACCTGTCCGAGGTAATGTTCATAACCACTGCAAATATAGCTCAGTCGATACCTAGACCTCTCTTAGATAGGATGGAGATGATCACCATCCCTGGTTACACCGAGGATGAAAAGCTCCAGATCGCCAAGCACTTCCTGGTGCCGAAAGAGATAAAGGAGCATGGTCTCGAAGACAATGGCCCCACCTTGACTGATGGTTGCATCCTCAAAGTGATAAGGGAATACACGAGAGAGGCCGGGGTAAGAAATCTAGAACGGGAGATTTCGGGCATCCTGCGCAAGGTGGCCCGCGAGGTGGTTGAGGGTCGGAGCGGTCATATCGAGATAACAGAGTCAGATGTGGAGAAATATCTTGGGATTTCAAAATACCATTATGGCACTGCTGAGATAGATGATAAGATAGGCGTAGCCACCGGCCTCGCGGTGACGGAGGTTGGCGGGGACATTTTATCCATAGAAGTATCTGTCATGAAAGGTAATGGCAAACTCACCCTTACCGGCAAGCTCGGCGAGGTCATGAGGGAGTCTGCTCAGGCTGCGTATACCTACGTCAGATCCCGCGCCAGGGAGCTAGGCATAAGCCCTTCTTTCCATGAAGACACGGATGTGCATATTCACATCCCTGAGGGAGCCATACCAAAGGATGGTCCATCAGCCGGGATTTCAATCGCTACAGCCCTTGCTTCAGCCCTATCCTTGAGGGCTGTACGCGGAGATCTCGCCATGACAGGGGAAATAACCCTGCGCGGTAGGGTGCTCCCTGTTGGCGGCATAAAGGAAAAGGTGCTGGCTGCACACAGGTCCGGGATCAGAATAGTGATCCTCCCGGAGGAGAATGAAAAGGACCTTGAGGAAATTCCTGAGAATGTCAGACAAGAGATGGAGTTCATCAAGGTGCGGCACATGGATCAGGTCCTTGACACGGCTCTTCGAGTCCCTGCCCTGCAGGGGGCCGATGATCAGAATGCGGAGGAAGATTCTGGGCTTGAAGATTACGGTGGCAAACCTGATCCGGGCATGTCGATAATACCCATGGTAGAGGTCAATCTGCCTCCTGCCTGCTATGGCAACAAGGGGGCATGAATATCCGGAATAAAGTTCGGCATTGTGGGTCAGGCTTTACTCTGGAGGTGATAAGAGTATGGCCAAACCAAAGCCGGATGTAAGATGCTCGGTTGATACGTGTGAATATTGGGGCTCGGGCGATGTCTGTAATGCAGAAGCCATCCATGTCCAGCATAACTCCCCGGTTGGTACGGGGGGACGCATGGAAATAGGGGAGATTGGTGAGATAAAGGCATCCACGTCTGAAGAGACATGTTGCAGGACATTTAAGCCTAAAGCTGGTGGGACTCAGAGAATGGCAAGGAAGAAACTGTAGAAAGATTTATTTTGGTATAGGCCCCGTCCGCCGTCGGTCATTTAGCCGGCGGCAGCGGGGTTTTTTATTTTCGTCGCGGGGTCTTGAAAATGGACTTCCATTATTGCATAATGATATTGAGAATCATTCTCAATATATTTGGGGGAAAGGTCATGGTAAATCGAGATTTTCGGCGTGAAGTGGACCGCGCTAAGGATCGCATGTCTGACAAGGCGCTCCGCGTTACACCAGAACGTGAAGCCGTCCTAGAGGTCTTGGTCGAGCGTATGGGGACTCACCCAAGCGCTGAGGATATCTATCTCAGCACTATGAAGAGGCACCCTGGAATCGGGCTTGCGACCGTGTACCGGACTCTAGACGCGTTGGAGCGCATCGGCATTGTAGCGAAACTGGAATTTGGAGGCAATGGCAGCAGGTATGAACTCGTTTCTGAGATGGAGACGGGGCATTTCCACCATCACCTGATATGCCTTGGCTGCGGCAAGATAATCGAATTTAACCAGGACCTTTTGGAGAATCTCGAGGATACGATACAGAAGCGTACGGGTTTTTCTATCACTGATCATAGCCTGAGATTCTATGGTTACTGCGCTGATTGCAGCAGGGAAGCCAGTTGAATGTATACCGATAAAGCCGCGTAATCGCCGAACTTGCCAGACGGAGAGGGAAGGCATATGACCGGAGGGATTGGGACCAGGGACATCAGGATAGGCACTCGCCCTGATTCAGTCACCAAATCAGGGCGTGGCGGACGTTGGCGCTGGCGCCACCGTCACGGGGCTTTCTCGCAACAGGGCGATGGGTCGAGGAAAGCGTATAGGATCGCTCTGGTGGGCAGCCCCAATGTTGGGAAAAGTATGATCTTCAATCACCTTACGGGGCTATATGCCACGGTCTCAAATTACCCTGGAACCACGGTTGAGGTGTCAAGGGGGCATGCACGTATCGATGGATATATGATAGAGGTCATCGATACTCCAGGAGCCTATTCATTTGTGCCCATAACCGACGAAGAGAGAGTGACGCGGGATGTGCTGATCTCAGGCGGGCTCGATCTAGTTCTTCATGTTGTAGATGCCAGAAACATCTCGAGGATGCTCAATTTCACCTTCCAGTTGATAGAGGCAGGTCTCCCCGTAATGCTGGTGATCAACATGATGGACGAGGCCGAGAGGGCTGGCCTGAATCTGGATATGGATGAGCTTCAGAGAAGGCTCGGGATCCCCGTTGTTGGAACAGCCTCGATAACTGGGGCAGGGATCGACAGACTGAGGAATGTTATAGCGGCACAGCTGGGATATGTAGAAAGGGCTGATTCCCGTGCCCAGGGTGGTGCTATGGCTCATGCTAATCCCGAGTCCCGGCCCGGCGATGGCGCCAGAATTGTGACCTACACCAGGGAAATAGAGCGGATGCTCGAAGAACTCACATCAAGGCTGCAAGCAGCCTACCCGGTATCAAGGAGGATGATGGGCCTGCTGGCCATCCAACAGGATCCGTGGGCGATTTCCATGATCCGTAAGCTTGAGCCTCAGGGGGCTGATCTCGGGAATCTAGCAGGAAATCTTGCATCTAGCTATCAGGAGAGATCCGGCCAGCTTGTTGGATATTCCATTACCCTTAGACGGCAGGCCGAGGTCAACCGCATTTTGAGGGGGATCATCTCGGGATCCAGAGTGAGACGAGATCGGCTTGCGGCTTATTTGAGCAGGATCACCATAAATCCCATCACTGGCGTGCCGTTCCTCATTATCGTGATGTACCTTGTGTTCTATAAATTCGTGGGTCAGTTTGGAGCCGGCACACTGGTGGATTTCATCGAGGATCGGGTATTTGGGCATGTGATAAACCCGTGGGTTGAGGATTTCGTTCATGCATACATTCCATTTGAATCAATGCGTCTTTTGATAGCCGGTGATTATGGAGTCGTGACCCTGGGATTACGATATGCCATAGCCATTGTTCTTCCCATCGTGGGCACCTTTTTCCTGGCCTTTTCCATCATTGAGGATTCCGGCTATCTCCCACGGCTGGCGATGCTATCCGACCGGGTGTTAAAGATGGTGGGGCTCAGTGGAAGGGCTATAGTGCCGCTCACCCTGGGTTTGGGATGCGATACGATGGCTACCATTGTCACCAGGACTCTAGAGACCGAACGAGAGAGAATAATCGCGACTTTTCTCATGGCCCTTGCGATTCCCTGTTCAGCTCAATTGGGGGTGATCATGGGGCTGCTTGCTCATCATCCGGGGGCGCTTCTAGTATGGCTGGTATTTACCATCAGCGCTTTCGGACTAAGTGGATGGCTCCTTTCAAGGATGCTGCCTGGCAGCGCGCCTGAATTCTACATGGAACTGCCGCCTCTCAGGATTCCTCATATGGGAAACATCCTGAAGAAGACCTTTGCCCGGATGAAATGGTACTTTTTTGAGGTAATACCCATCTTCGTCTTGGCCAGCGTCCTGATATGGGCCGGGAAGCTTACGGGGGTCTTCGATATGGCGATACATGCTCTAGAACCTTTGATGCGGGGTATAGGGCTCCCGCCCCAGGCAGCCACCGCTTTCTTGTTTGGATTCTTCAGGCGTGATTATGGAGCCGCTGGTCTATTCGATCTTGACCAGGGGGGACTTCTTACGCCGCGGCAGCTCGTAGTCGCGGCCATCACTCTGACCCTGTTCATTCCTTGTGTAGCGCAGTTCTCCATCATGATAAAGGAACGTGGATTCAAGGTGGCTATGGCGATTTCCGCGGCGGTATTCGCTCTGGCTTTTATATGTGGCTTTTTGGTGAATAACATACTGATTTTTTTGGGAGTGACTTTCACATGAAAGCGACCCTTTGCCAGATGCGGCCTGGTGAAGAAGCCATGGTAATAGAGATTCGAACCAATGATGAAAAGCATCTGCGAAAACTTGCGGCGATGGGGCTTCTCCCTGGGGCGATGGTCACTCTGATACAGAGGCTCCCGGCGTGCGTCTTCCGGGTAGGAGAAAGCGAGTTCGCCTGCGATGACAATATAGCCAGAATGGTGGCGGTCGAACGCCGGGGCCACAGGATTGCGTAGGTCAGGCTGGCCATGGTGCGGATCGCGGGCGTGCGTAACACATCTGGCGGTCAGCTAAGAAATTCCCATGCTAGATAGTCAGGCAGACCTGAACCCAGGAGAGTGTCAGGACCTAGGGGATGGCGTCAGGTATGCATGAATCTATTGTGCCGTGGCATGTCGCTTTGCTCCGGTCTCCAGCGCCTCCATGGCGAAGGCCAGAAAGATCCCGATCATCAATCCCAGCATGCCTGCCACAGCGATATTCAGCAATTTTCTAGGGGCCACAGGCTTCTCGGGGGGCCTGGCTACTGACAACACCCGCACAAACATCTGGGAATCAGCTTTTAAGAGATCGGCTCTGGCCTGCATGTCGTGGAGTTCAAGCCTGTAGTTGTTGATTCTGCTCAATAGGTCTTGGTATACAGGGTTTGGCTCTTCCGACTTGATCTGGATCGAGGATAAGCCATGTATTCCGCGCCCTGTGGCGCTCTTTGCCGCCTCATAGGCCAGGGGCTCATCCACTAGAGCGCGCTTCAATTCAATAGTGGGCTTTTGTTTCGAGATCTCGGCGGTAGCCGTATCGAGAGCTGCCTCCTTCAGACGGATTGCCCCGGAGAGGTCGTGGAGCTTCAAGGCATTGACCCTTGTCACGAAAAGGCGCGCCCAGGCATTTGCGATTTTGCTGGCCTCTTCAGCAGATTCTCTCTTGACTGACAGCCTGAGGATGTTGGTATCCTTTATCAAGGTGGCCGAGGCTGAGGCCTTCAGCTCTTCCTCTGATATGTCAAGTTTGAGATCGTCGATGATGGCCCTTCGTAGAGCCACCCCATTCAAAATATTGAGATAGGTATCCAGGGACCATGCGGGGGTTCCCTCGCCGCCTTGGTCCTGCACCATTATGGATGTTGACGCCTCAAACACCGGCGGCAGCACAAAAAAGCTGATAGCGGCACTAGCGGCTACCGCTGCTGCGAATATGATCATGATCAGACTGAACCTCTTTCTCAATACAATCCAATAATCCCATAAGTCAATTTCATCGAATTCATCCGGCAATGTAGGTATCCCCCTTGGCCAACATTAAGTAAGGGCACATCAATTTCCGCCACTATTCGACCCCTATTTCTACGCCCACAGACGATTTTCCTGCCATGACAGGATATTTCCCGAAATTGGATTTACATGAAAGATCCTGTTACGATCTGCAGATATTAATTGTCCATATATCAGTTTATCTTTTTTCTGGTATACTCTTGGTGAAGGCAGGAGGCAGTCGGGAATGAGATTTATTGCGGATTTGCATGTGCACTCTAGATATTCACGGGCCACCAGCAAGGAAGGCGACCCTGAGAATTTGTTCAGATGGGCTGGATATAAAGGTGTTACGGTAGTGGGCTCCGGGGATTTCACCCATCCGGCCTGGCGAAGCGAGCTGAGGGACAAGCTGGAGCCTGCGGAGGAAGGGCTCTATGTCCTCAAGCCAGATCTTGAAGCCCATATCCTTCGCGAAGATCCGATTCTGGCAAACCTCGCCTCGAATTCTCTATATATGCCGACGTCACCCGGCAGGGGACATGGGGCAGCCCCGTTGGTGAGATTCATAATCACAGGAGAGATAAGCACTATCTACAAAAAGAATGGAAGGACTCGGAAGATTCATCATCTAATAATCCTTCCAGGACTTGATTGGGCAGATAGACTCAGCGCCCGCCTTGAGGCGATAGGGAATATTCATTCTGATGGTCGTCCGATCCTGGGCCTGGATAGTAGGCATCTTTTGGAGCTGACTCTTGAGGTATGTCCTGAAGCCATCTTCATTCCCGCCCATATATGGACTCCGCACTTTTCGCTTTTTGGTTCTAATTCTGGATTTGACACCATCGAAGAGTGCTATGAGGATCTTGTGCCTTACATTGCGGCTGTAGAAACTGGGTTGTCGTCAGATCCGCCCATGAATTGGATGTCTTCGGCTCTCGATGGTTTTACCTTGGTATCCAATTCTGACGCCCATTCGCCGAAGAATTTAGCAAGAGAGGCGAATCTCTTTGACGCGGATTTATCTTATGAAGGTATGAGAGATGCATTATGCGCAAAGAAGACCGCATGGGCAAAAGGGGATTCAAAAAGGGAAGATTCGAAAGATGCAGAGCAGGACTCTAACCATTTTGTGGGTACGGTAGAATTCTTCCCCGAGGAAGGCCGGTACCATTATGATGGTCACAGGCAATGTCATGTCAGGTGGCATCCTAGGGAGACGCAGGCCCAAAATGGGATATGTCCCGTGTGTGGGCGAAAGGTCACCATAGGCGTTCTCAATAGGGTCTGGCAGCTTGCTGACCGCGAGGAAGGCATCGTCCCCCCGGCAGGCAGGCCTTATCACCGGCTCATTCCTTTGGAAGAACTCATTGCATCTAGTCTCGGTATCGGCGTTGGGTCCAAGCTGGTAGACAAGCAGTATTTCGATGTTTTGTCGAGGATAGGACCCGAGATCTCTGTCTTAATGGATGCCCCTGTGGAGGAAATAGCATCTGTCGCGGGCCCGTTGCTGGCAGAGGCCGTTCGCAGGGTAAGGGCTGGCAATGTTGATATAGAGCCAGGCTTTGATGGCGAATATGGCGTCATCCGGGTTATAAAGGATGAGGAGCGTGGGGTTCTGAAGGGACAATCTGCGCTATTCGAGATAAAGGGGGGAGAGGCAAGGCCGCGGCGGGACCGGGGGAATGGCCTTCCGAAGAATGAACTTCAGGAAGGCGCGCCCTTAGATTACAACAGGATCCAGAAGGATAAATCTGCTGTCATTTCAAACGGGCCGGCCTTATCCCGAGAGCAATCGAGGCAAAGGTTGAGTGGCAGGGAACAAGGGACGGATAATTTGCAGGAGGGGTTGAACGACAGGCAGATCGAGGCTGTAACGTGTGAAAACGGGCCAGTAGTCGTCATAGCAGGACCAGGCACCGGCAAGACAATGACCTTGACGCACCGCATCGCATATCTCATCAACAAACGGGGGATAGCGCCGGAGAATATCACAGCCGTAACCTTTACCAATAAAGCGGCAGAGGAAATGAGAGCCCGTTTAAACTCTTTGTTGAATGATCCCGAGATCGCCGGGCGGGTCAATTGCGGGACGTTTCACAGCATTTGCCTCGATATCTTGAGAAATCTGGGGATGGCAGATCTCCGTGTTCTGGACGAAGAGGATTCCCGTATGCTACTGGCCGAGGCACTGAGATCTACTTCGCGGGATCCAGGTGATCTGATGTCAGCTTTTACGAGTGGAGACGGGAAGGCCGGGGGACGACAGCTGCGCGAGATTCAGAGGAATATATCGCGTCTTAAGGGACGCTGGATCACCCCAGAAATTCAGCAACTCCGCGAGTTATGTCCGGATGACTCATCCTTTGAGATACTACAGGCTTACCATGAGCGGCTCGAATATTATCATGCTCTTGATTATGATGACATCCTGATCCGTGTGCTTCATACCATCTCTCAGGATCCATTGCCCGCGAGACTTATGGCCAGATTTCAGCATCTCCTGGTTGATGAGTTTCAGGATGTGAATGCTGTTCAATACGAACTCATCAAAAAGTGGGCTGGGGCTGGCGTAAACCTATTTGTGATCGGCGATCCGGACCAGGCCATCTACGGTTTTCGTGGCGCCGATCATCGTTTCTTTGGAAAGCTGGAGGAGGATTTCCACGGGGTCAAAAAGATCAGGCTCGATGTAAATTACCGCTCAACGCCGCAAATTCTAAGAGCCGCATCTGCGGTGATAAAGCATAATCAGGACCATGCAATTGAGAGTCTTCTATCTACAAGGAATGATGGGCCCAATATCAGGTATCTTGAATTGCCTGGCGAAGTGGCAGAGGGAATTGCAGTAGCCCGAGCGATATCAGCAGCCGTTGGCGGGACTACCATGCTGGAGGCTCATGGGCAAGGCGGCTCTCTTGGCAGATCGCGGAAGAATCCATCTGATCCTAAGGTAGAAAGGAGTTTTTCGGATTTTGCTATACTGGCGCGGACCAACGGCCAGATGAGTGTCTTGGAAAGATGCCTTTTGCAGCAAGGAATTCCATTTCGCGTGGTGGGAAGAGAAGATTATCTGAATTCCGATATAATCCGCTGGATGCTTTCCTTTCTGAGATGCGTCATAGACCCTGATGATGAATTTCACATAGCTAGGTGCCTAAAATTGTGGCCCTCTCTCAATGATTCGTGCTCAGGGGATGAAACGCCACAGGAATATGCCAGATCATTGCGGAGTGGGGTATATGGGGTGTCATCCGGATCCATGCCGGCGCCTTCGGGAGCTGAGCGGCCGGAAGTCGATGCTCTTAGGCGCATGGCGGCCAGATACCAGGAGCTTTCTCGCTCCCTCGCTCCTCACGACCTTATATTGCAGCTTGCTGATGAAGTCAGGCATGATCAGGACCAAGATGTAGAGCGCCTGGCTTGTCTTGCGGCGCGCCATTCCTCTCTCCATACACTAGTGGCGAGCATCTGCATGGGTGAGGAAGGGGATCTCGAGCGGCCTTTCAAGATCAACATGATGCCGGAATCGGTGACCCTCATGACCATCCATGCTTCCAAAGGGCTCGAATTTCCGGTGGTATTTGTGGCAGGCTTCGAGGATGGCATGATTCCTCTCATCAGGCCGGGGGATCATGCCGGGGGAGGAATGTGCGAGGAAGCTTTAGAAGAGGAACGACGTCTCTTTTATGTAGCCATGACCCGGGCGAGGGAGGAATTGATACTCCTGAGGGCGAAAAAGCGTCAAAGATTTGGCGAGCTGAAAGAGACTTTCATATCTCCTTTCTTCTCAGAGATTCCGGGGGATCTAGTTGAGAAGGAGGTGCCCCTAGATGGGCATAGACATGCCCCAAGACGTCAGCTGAGCCTTTTCTAAACCAAAGGATGAAGCTGACACAAGGATAGGTGAAACACTGGTGAATCATGGCGGAGCCGTTTAGCCCAGGCATGGGGTGTCTGGGTCTAGGTGGATGGAGGGGGCATTAGCCCCCTCGCCCCGGATTCGATCGATTTGATTATCGATTTGATTCAGGAAGATTACGATCCAAGGATTCTTGCCGATCCGAGTCTTACTGATGAATCTGACCCTTGCTCTTTGGTTTCGCATGAATTTTCGCCCACCGGAGAAGCTTGATGATCGACCGTGCTGGCATCCCCGGAGGCTGGCAGTACATCTGGTACCCACGACGATTCGTCGATTTTTCGGATGACTATGGCGTCTTTTTCCAACGAGAATTCAACAGAATCTAAAGGCTCAAGTCCAACGCTTTCGCGTATCTCTTTGGGTAAGAATATTCCCCCTCCACTCAATACTTTACAGAATCTGTAATTCATTCTGTGTTTCAAAGAGACGCCTCCTGTCCTTGAATCTACCCACCCCAACCAGACATGTACACCTTTTGGTAAACAGTGTTTTTTCCATTATACTCCTTATATGGGTAAATCAAAAGTTCAGTATTTGTCGTTTTGGAAATAGATTTCAACGATATGCCACCTAGGGGACGAAATGTCCAGTATTTCCCGAAATAGTCTATTCTAGACATTTGACCTTCGCATTAGCTCCTGATTTTTGTGTGTCATGGGTATTGCAAAGTACGGGGATTATATGATATAAATTTATATACACAATTGATCAGGTCTATCAGGTCTGATGGTTTATAAATTGGAGCAAAAGCATTGAACGGGAAAAGTAGCGGAAACGGAACATCCAAGAGAGTCGCGTGAAAGCTGCGAGCGCGATATGTTGCGTTTCAGTGAAGTTCTCCCGGGAGCTGTCAGCTGAACCTGCCCTCAATGGCATGAAGTAGGCGTGACCGGGGCTTTCGCCGTTACAAGAAAGCAGGCATAGATCTCTGTGCCTGTCAATGAGTGGGTTTCAGCTATTTTGCTATTGTCACGGGATGTGGCCACATAGTGCCTCCTCTGCTAGCGTGACCGTTCACCGGTGCAGCCTTGGACAGCAAGACTCCGGGTATGGTCGGTCCCGGGTGATGGTGAAATGGCTTGGGCCAACCAGGGTGGTACCATGAGAGCGTAAGCTCCCGTCCCTTTCGGATGGGGGCTTTTTTTATATCTGGAAAAGCTGATCTGGTGAGGGGGATCAGATATGCTTGAGAGTGTAGCGGTTCGGTTGCGTCCAGAAATAGAGCCTAAGGTTGGAATTGGTGAGAGTCTGGAGGCCATATTAGGTGTGGAGAGCAGTGCCCTCGCTGCGCGGCAAGTGCTCAGAGACGCAATCCTAGATGCAGCTGTGGGCGGCGGGCAATTTGCAATAATTGCTGGGCTGTCATCGAGCTGCACGGGCCGCAGTCATGAGATAGATTCGATTAAACAAGTCGTAGATATAGCAGCATCCGCAGGCTGTTCCGGGGTGTATTTGGGGAAAGGGTATGCCAGACGGGACCTAGAATTACTGGATGAGATCAGGGATTTAAGCGGCCTTGCTTTGATTGTGGCGGCAGATGATTCCGGTGCTATGGAGGCTGCCTGGCCCTATGCGGATGTTCTCGAGGTCCCAGCAAGGAGAAGCTTGGATGCCGATCTCCTGCGGTATATCGCGAATCAATCGTGCAGAATGGGATGTTCCGGATACAGGCCAATACTTTTGAGCCGGGGCGAGATAGAGGATGTAAGAGAATGGATCGAAATCGCCGAGCAACTCTCGGAGTCTGCCGGACCTAATATCATTCTTTACGAAGACAGCGCCTCTATTGGGCGGCAGGGGGTCGTGGGCGCTCCGGATCTAGTGGCGATTGCTATGGGCAAGCGCCTGAGTCGTTTGCCTATGGTGGCGGGGATCACCATGGGAATCTGCCCCGACGATGTATTGACAACAATAGCAAGGACCGCGATAGTTGCCGGAACTGATGGATTGATCGTCGGCAATATCTCGGCCGGCCCTTCAGACCCGAACCTGGCGAGGGTCGGGACGCGGCTCGAGGAACTGATCTCGCATGTTTATCAGATGGCGCATCTTGTTGGAAAGTGTGTCTAATTGCCATGTCTCACCGGGATCATCACGACGATAGGGGCGATCAGTCTTCAATGATTTTGCCCGGATTGAGGATCCAATTTGGGTCAAAAGCCTTCTTTATCTGCCTGATGAGCTGAAGTTGCGCTTTATCTAACGCTATGTCGATATAGCTTGCGCGCTTGAACCCAATGCCATGTTCACCGCTGATCGTCCCTCCCAGGGAGACTGTGGCATGGTACAAATCGCGGAGTAAGGATGGAAGGTCATTCTCCCATCTATTTTTGGATTTCTCATCTTTCAGATATGTGACATGAATGTTTCCATCGCCCGCATGGCCGAAGGAGATGGAACTAATCTCATATTCTTCGGTGAGCCGCGCTATTTCCTTCAGCATCTTTGGTATTTCACTAATGGGGACGACAATATCTTCCATGCAAAATTCCTCACTGAATGCCTTAACTGCCTCCGCTATCGCCTTCCGGGCCTTCCAGATCTTGTCGAGCGTGGTCTTATTATCTGCAACAAAGACTTCCAGAGCGCCATTCCTGAGACACAGGTTGCCTATGGCTTCATATTCTCCCTCTATGTCAGTCTTGTTATTGCCATCGATTTCGATGATGAGGTGTGCGCTGGCATCATCAAAGGGAAGGCGCATGTTGAGGTAACGTTCAGTAAGTTTCACAGAACCTCGATCCATAAATTCAATGGATGTGGGAATGATCCTCCGCTCGGACATAATGAGAGGAACCATAGAGATGGCCTTGTCTGCTGACTCGAAAGGCACCAGTATGGAGGCCCGATATTTGGGAAGGGGCATGAGCCTGAGTATAATCTTGGTGATGACCCCTAGCGTGCCTTCGGAGCCGCACATGAGGTGAACAAAATCGTATCCGGTGACATCTTTTACCCTTTTGCCTCCAAAGAACGTGATCTCACCAGTTGGCAGCACAACCTCGAGTCCATAGACATGCCTCGATGTGGAGCCATATTTGATGGCCTTGTTGCCACCTGCATTCTCAGCCACATTGCCACCAATGAATGAGCTTTCGCTGCTGCAGGGATCTCCTGCATAAAGAAATCCTCTGCTGGCTGCGATTCTCTGCACTTCGTTGGTTATTACGCCTGGTTCGACAGTCATCATCAGATTTAGCTCATCGATCTCCAGTATCCGGTTCATTCGTTCAAGTGAAAGGACTATGCCACCAGCTACAGGGATCACTCCTCCTGAAAGTCCTGTTCCTGCCCCCCGGGGTGTCACTGGTATCAGCTCCCTGTTGGCCAGCTTGAGTATTTCGGAAATCTCCATGGCATCTCCTGGCTTGACCACCACCTCTGGTAGATAGGTAACCTTGGCTATGCTTTCATCGGCAGCGTAATTCCTCAGCTTTTCTGCATCAGTAGTCACAAAATTCGCGCCTACGATCCGTTTCAATTGGTTGACTGCATCTTCGGTGACGGGATTATATCTCCGATTCAATCATGCACCCCCCTTTCCATTGATGCCGCGATTTTTAAGCCTTTCAATGAGTAGCGGCAGGATTTCAAAGAGGTTTCCCACAATGCCGAAATCGGCTATTTTGAATATAGGGGCATCTGGATCCTTATTTATCGCCACTATTGTTTCGGAGGTCTGCATCCCGGCGATATGCTGCACACTGCCTGAGATCCCAACTGCCAGGTAAAGCCTTGGGGAGACGGTTTTGCCGCTCAGGCCGATTTGATGCGGATAAGATATCCAACCTTGATCTACGCAGACCCTCGATGCACCCACTGCCCCATTCAAAAGCCGCGCCAGGGAACGCAGCAGCTCGAAATTCTCCGGTCGGGAAAGCCCTCTACCTCCAGATACGATTACTTCGCTATCCTGGAGGCTGACCTCACCTGATTCATCTTCTTCCACTCCCAGGAACCTGATCCTGGATTCTAGAAGTCTCCCATCTATCGTTTCTTTTATGATCTCCCCGGTTCTTGAAATGTCTCGAGGGAAAGGGACTGCAGTCTTGGGCCGGAAGGTTGCCATTTGAGGCCTCGCATAGGGCGTCTTTATTGTCGCCATGACATTCCCGCCGATTGCAGGTCTTGTCTGCAAGAGAAGGCCGGTCTCCGGATCTATGTCGAGCCCGGTACAATCTGCAGTGAGACCTGTTTTTAGCCTGGCGGCAAGCGCAGGCATAAGCGTGCGGCCGGTAGTGGTCGCCCCGGCTATCAATATCGTGGGTTTGTATTTCTTCACGAGAAATTCAAGCGTATTCAGGTAGGGTTCCACCATGAAATGGCCAAGGGCAGGATCATCCACTAAGTATACCCTGTCCGCGCCCCCATAGATCATTTCCTGGGCATCCTCGATCTGATGTCCCAGGGCCACGCAGGTGAGATGAGTCCCAAGTTTTGAAGCTAGCTCTCGCCCTTTACCGAGGAGTTCAAAAGTAATAGGCTGAGGCAGGCCAGCCCGATATTCTGCCATAACCCAAATGCCGTCATATTCAGTCTGGGTTGTCATATACCGATCCTGCTCCCTTTGAAATTGGCGCGCCCTGAATCACCCCAGAGCCAAAGCTCGTGGTCCTGGGAAGAAACACATTATTTCCATCATTCATCGACGTCAGCCAATCTGGCATGGATGATTGCCCCTTGCGGCCTCAAATAAGTCCCCGGCTCTCAAGAAAACCCAGGAGGGATTCTACACACTCCTCCGGACTATGCTCAGATGTCTTGAGGATGACTCCGTCTCGTGTGACTTTCGGATAGAAGACCCTGACTACCTTTGTAGGCGATCCTGCAAGTCCAAGGCGATCCTCATCGGCTTGAATATCTTCCGGACGCAGGACTGGGACCGTGACGCTCCTTGCTCTGACTTTCCCGCTGAGAGTGGGCATTCTGGGCTCATTGATCTCCTTTACCACCGTGATAAGGGCGGGAAGTGGAGATTCCAGAAACTCATAGCCGTGTTCCGTAATGCGCCTTACTCGTATGTACTCCTCAGTGGCTTCCTCGATCTTTGATACATAGGTTATGAACGGTAATCCAAGCATAACTGCGACTTCCACACCAACCTGCCCGGTTTCGCCATCTATGGCCCTTTCACCAGCAAGGATCAAATCTGGAGGGTTTTCGAGCCTTTTGATAGCTTCTGACAAAGTGTAAGATGTGGCAAGAGTGTCAGCCCCGGCGAATTTCTTGCTGCTCAAAAGCAATCCGTGATTCGCCCCCATGGCTATGGCCTCGCGGATGGCATCTATAGCCTGGGGGGGTCCCATGGAAAGCGCAGTCACCTCGCCCCCGATGGACTCCCTCAGGCTTAGAGCGGCCTCGAGAGCGTTGAGATCCAGCGGATTTATTATGGCGCCGACGCCCTCTCGGATCATGGTACCAGTTTCTTCGTCCATTTTTACGTCGTTGGTATCGGGCACTTGTTTAATGAGGACGAGTATACGCACATATTTACCCCCTTGCTGCGAGGCTGCTTATATCAGAGCAATTAGTTCTATTGGCGGCCTTAATCCTCCCCTGCTCCCGAGGAACTGGATTACCGCATCCTCGCCAAATGCCCCTACTCAGCAAGCCCCAAGATCAAATGCCACTGCAGCCAATAACATATTCTGGACAGCTGCGGCAGTATCCTGCAAACAATAGAGAGTTTTTCCCCTGGGCCCATATCTGGCCTCGCTCCGGGCTGGATCAGCAAAGACGACTAGAGAATTTGTTATTTCGCACACGGAGGTCCCCGGAATAGAGGGGTATACTGGCGAGAATTTTGCCGCCCCGGTGCGTCGGAGGAACACGGCGGCCTATTCCGGGAATATACTTATTATCACAGGGTTGATCGTGCCTCCATCCTATCATTTCGTGAAAGACCATTCACCTCTTGTCGAAAGGGTGTTCTGCATGAATTTTGACGATAAGAAAGCCTCTGGAAACGATGAGACACTTCGCTTTTTCTCGCCAGGGTCTCCCCAACCTGTGCCATCAGTGCCTCCTGGCGGTCATCGGCTCCCGTCACTTCCATACCCATATAATGCCCTTGAGCCATATATAAGCACAACCACGCTCAGGATCCATCATGATCGCCATCACCTGGCCTATGTGGAGGGCCTCAACAGGGCTGAACTCGCCCTTGTTGAAGCGCGCCGCTCCGGCGACTTTTCTCTAGTGCGATATTGGGAAAGAGAACTGGCATTCAACGGGTCAGGTCATGTGTTGCATAGCATATACTGGACCAATATGAGTCCTGAGGGCGGTGGCATGCCATCTGGGGTTGTGCTGGAGCAGATCAAGCTGTATTTCGGCAACTTTGGAGCGTTTCAGCAGCAGATGTCTCGGGCTGCTCAGGATGTTGAAGGCTCAGGATGGGCGCTTTTAGTCTGGCAGCCCCAGTGGGGAAGGGTAGAAGTCTTGACTGCTGAAAAGCACGAAGATCTGACGCAATGGGGAGTGATCCCGCTTCTTGTGGTCGATGTATGGGAGCACGCCTACTATGTCGACTACCAAAATAGACGCGGGGACTATATAAATGCCTGGTGGAATGTGGTTAATTGGAATGACGTTGAAAGGCGCCTGCGGCTTGCCATGCAGGCAAGGGTCCCAATGGCTTAAGTATAAGTATTGGCTCTGCCGGTATAAATCCAATTTCATGCCAAGGGCGAAGGTGGTTCGATGGGTATATTCAATAACCGCAGAGGTAGTGGGATCTTGCGCGGGCAATTAGGACGGTGGCCGGGGCAATCCGGCGAGGGTGATAATGGCGCTCCCTCGGATGAGAATCAGGAAATCCCTTCCGTGCTTCATTCGGCTTTCCTGGCCGCATTCGGGGCGTTGGCCTGGGTGTTTGGGGCAGATCTTGTACAAAATCGGCCAGGAACCCCGGTGCAGTTCGTCGCCTCAGTGGTCAGCGGTTTCATCGGAGGGCCCCTGGGCCTTTTGCTCACGGGCATTTTGAATGACGAACTCGTCGGCGTTACCCTGGGCACCATAGTAACAGGTATGGTTTATACCTTGATCGCCGGAATGGCTCCTCAGGATCAAAATAATGATGGTTAGACAGTGGGGATAGACACATGGCATCATCATGTCGGCGCGAGCGCCGGGGAACCGACGCATGGCCGGCTCACGGCTCAAACTCGCGCTCGACCATCGATGATCTTGCGATTAGAACCTGCTCAAAAGCTCTTCCCATTGGGAATAGCAGGCATCTAACCTGCTCTGGAGCTCACGTCGAGCTTTTGCCTTCTCCTTCAACTTGTCTGGGAAAAGGTAAAGCTCAAGGTCGGCAAGTTCTCCATCAAGAGCCTTTACCTTTTCTTCGATGCGCGAAATCTCTTCCTCAAGCTCTGCTATGCGTCCCTCCAGGAGGGCATCGGCTTTCCCTGCCCGGGGGGCTTCTTCAGAATTTCCCGTTCTACGCGGAATCCTTTCTTTGCGTTTCCGACTGATATTCAAGTCATTGCCGGCCTCAGCCACGGGCTCAGTCATGGTAGTCCTATTTGCCGTATAAGCTGAATAGTCGCCAGGAAAGTCATGGATCAAAGCGGGACTCTGTGTCGTAATGTGGGAAAACCCTGATTTCCTGGCATTGACGACCGGGACTTTGAGATCGAGAATACGATCCGCAATGCGTTCGAGGAACCGGCGGTCGTGCGATATGACAAGGAGAGTCCCGTCGAATGAAGCAAGGGCGTCTTCCAGAGCTTCTATCGATTGAATATCCAAATGGTTGGTGGGCTCATCCAGCATAAGCAGGTTGGCCCCGCTTGTGACCATTTTAGCAAGGCAGAGCCTGTTGCGTTCTCCCCCGCTCAGCACGCGAACAGGTTTAAAAACATCATCGCCACTGAATAAAAACCTCCCGAGGATGTTTCTCGCCTCCTGCATGCCAAGCTTAGAATCCTTCAGGAAGCTGTCGATTACCGTCATATCAGGGTCGAGTTCTCCATGTTCTTGATCATAATAGGCAATCGAAACCCCTTGTCCGAGAATGACTGTTCCTGAAGAGGGCGGGAGCTTTCCCGACAAGATCCGGAACAAGGTGGACTTGCCTACGCCATTGGGCCCAATGATGGCTGCGTGTTCGCCCTTCATGATCTTGAAGGAGATGTCCTCAAAGAGAACTCTCCCTTGAAACTCCATCGATATCCCTTTTACCTCAAGCACAAGGTCTCCCGATTCCCTGGCGGCAGAAAAGTTCATCTTCATTGTCTTCGGGCTGGCGGGGACACGGTCTATTCGTTCGATACGCAAGAGCCGTTTCTTGACAGTCTCAGCCTGTTTATGGAAGCGAGGGTTGCGACCGCCCCAAGCCTTATAGCGGTAGTACATTTCTGTAAGACGCGCTATTTCTTTTTGCTGTTGTTCATAGGCCTTTGCTTGCGCTTCCTCCTGCAATTTCTTGATCTCCATGAATCTGGAATAATTGCCGGGGTAATCCTTAATCTTGTGCCTCGAAAGCTCTATGGTGCGGTTGGTAACTGCGTCCAAGAACCTTCGATCGTGAGAGACCACTATAACCGCGCCACTATATGATCTGAGAAAGCTCTCGAGCCATTCAATGGCTGAAATATCAAGATGGTTGGTCGGTTCATCTAGAAGCAAGATATCCGGTTCACTGAGCAACAACTTAGCGAGACCGATACGAGTTTTCTCTCCCCCGCTGAAGGATGATATCATTTGATCTCGACTTTCCGCCGGGAAACCAAGTCCATTAAGCACCGTCTCGATCCTGCTATCCATTTCATAGCCTCCGGCCATCTCAAAGCGGCTGGAGATGGTTCCATATTCAGACAGCAGGTTGGACACCGCATTATGGTTCTCTGCTTTGCATGATAACCCACCATGGTCCTCCCTCGAAGCTGAGGCAGTGATCTCGTGTTCAAGGCGATTCATTAGATCCTTCAGCTCCAGGAGCCTCGAAAACCCTTTTCGCGCCTCCTCCAGCAAGGTGGCCGACGGATCGAGATCTGGATCCTGAGTGAGAAATCCCAGGGTAGCCCCTTCCCTGAGCGTCACTTTTCCCCTATCTGGCGCCTCTTGCCCCGCTATGATCCGGAGCAATGTGGATTTACCTGCGCCATTTGGGCCTATTAATGCGACATGCTCACCCTCATTGAGCTCAAAGGATATTCCATCTAAAATCAGAGAAGGGCCATAATATTTCGTTACATCCTGGAGCTTAAGTACCGGCATCATCTATTTCTCCCTTAAATTCCAAATCAAAACCCATGGAGACCACCATAGGATCTCCTGCCGCCCGGGAATTCGCTCCTTTGCGCCTTTTCTATTTTGACAGCCGGGGAAGCTTTCGTCAAGGTGGCGGGTGACGATGCAAAAGAGGAAGAATAAATCCCCCGTCGAAAGAAACGTTGGTACCCGTTTACTTAAAGATTGCGCTACTTAGATGACTTAGATGAGGTATTGTACGGTAGTGTCATAACAGTTAAGTCAAATAGCTATAATATTGATCGTGCTGTGAGATATTCAGCTCTCCTGATAGGGGCTGTCTTGACCCTGGGGGCAAGGGGTGCCTAAGTTTGTGACAGAGGAATGGTAAAATAGATGAAGCCTGGAGTTGTGATGGTAGATGTGGCGGTGGATTAGGGAGAACAAGGTATTGGCCCGCGGCGTCAATGTGATTTGCGGCAAGATCGTTTTCAAAGGTGTTGCAGAAGCGTATGGACTCGAATATAACAAACTCGATGATCTCCTCCACTAGAAGAGAACCTGTGAATCCGCCGGTCAAACCAGGGGATATCGTCGAGCTTGCCATAACGGATCTGAATCATGAAGGAGAAGGCGTAGCTAGGGTTGGGGGCTTTGCGATATTCATTCCTGGCGCGCTGCCTGGTGAGCTTGCCCGGGTCAAGGTCGAGACGGTGAAGAAGAATTACGGCCGCGGCTTGGCCTTGGATATCCTGTCGCCTTCTCCAGATAGGCTTTCTCCGGCGTGCGGTGTTTTTCAGAGATGTGGCGGATGCCAGCTTCAGCACCTCAGCTATACGAGGCAGCTGGAGTTCAAACGGGAACGGGTTGTGGAAGCCCTGGAACGTATCGGCCGGCTGGCTGGAATCAAGGTAGAGCCTACCATAGGAATGGAAGAGCCATGGCGCTATAGAAATAAGGCCCAGTACCCTGTAGGCTTAAGGCAGGGTGGGCCCGGGAAGGCAGGACTTATTGGAGGATTCTTTGAAAAGGGCACTCATGTAATTGTGCCTTGCGAGAATTGCCTGATCCACCATCCGCTTGCAGGGCGCGTTCTCAATGAAACGCTCAGGCTCGCAGAAACTTTTGGCCTCGATGCATATGATGAAAAGACCGGGTCAGGATTTCTGAGGCATGTTCTTGTGAAAATAGGTTTCGCTACGGGCGAAACCATGGTGGTACTTGTTGTGAATGGCAGGTCGTTCCCGAGAGGAAGGGAATTTGGTGAGGCTCTTCATCAGGCCGTGCCGCAGATACAATCTGTGATCCAGAACATCAACCAAGAGAGGACCAACGTGATCCTGGGGTCTCATTCCAGAGTGCTCTGGGGCAAGGATCATATCATAGATATGCTTGGTCACTTTCGTTTCCGGATTTCAGCGGAGTCCTTTTACCAGGTGAACCCGGCGCAGACAGAGACTCTTTATCGAAAGGCCGTGGAGTTTGCAGGTTTATCAGGACGGGAGGTAGTAGCTGACCTTTACTGCGGCATCGGTACGATAACACTCCTTCTGGCCGAAGAAGCTCGGGAAGTCTATGGGATTGAGGTTGTCCCAGCTGCCATCTCTGACGCCCGGGCAAATGCCAGGATGAATCAAATCACCAACGCCCGGTTTATGGAAGGCGATACGGCAGCTGTTCTATCCAGACTGATGCGGGACCAGGGGATCAGATTTGATGTGGTGGTCATGGATCCACCGAAAAGCGGATGCGAGGGGAGGGTCCTGGATCTTCTGATCGCGGCGCGCGTGGAACGAATCGTATATGTCTCCTGCAACCCCGCTAGCCTGGCCCGGGATCTGGCACGCCTTGCAGGAGGCGGCTATTCTGTCGAACACGTTCAGCCAGTGGATATGTTCCCGCAGACTTATCATGTGGAGACGGTAGCTCTCCTAAGGGTTGGTGATAATGCTGCGAGAAGGTAGCGAGCAGCGGAAGCTAGCGACATCGTGGAGGGTCAGTCATGGCCTGTTTATTCTCTGCAAGAAAGACCTGGCCCTCGCGTGCCTTGGAGAGCGGAAGAAGGCATCCGGGATTCCTTCCTCGAGTATTTGCCCTTCATCCATGAATATCACGCGATGGGCGACCTCTCTGGCAAAGCCCATCTCGTGGGTCACGACCAGCATGGTCATGCCCCTTTCGGCGAGATCACGCATTACGTTAAGAACCTCGCCCACGAGCTCCGGATCTAACGCGGAAGTTGGCTCGTCGAAAAGCATTATCTTGGGGTTCATGGCCAGCGCCCTGGCAATTGCGACCCTCTGTTGTTGGCCGCCTGACAGGTGATTTGGATAGGTATTTGCCTTATCCGCAAGACCGACCCGCTCGAGGAGTTCCATGCCAATCTGTTCTGCGGCGCGGCGCGGCATCTTCTTGACCGTGACCAGGGCTTCAGTCACATTCTGCAAGGCGGTCAGATGTGGAAAGAGGTTGAACTTTTGGAATACCATGCCGATCTCCGAACGGATCTTGTTGATGGATGATTCAGACGCTGGGACCCACCTGTCGCCTCTCCGCCTTCTAGCAAGAGGTGCGCCGTCGATATAGATAACCCCGCTATCAGCTCGTTCGAGACAATTGAGGCATCGGAGAAGCGTGCTCTTTCCCGAGCCGCTTGGTCCGACTATAACCACTACCTCTCCACGCCTTACGGAAAATGATATGTCTTTCAAAACATGGAGGGCGCCGAATGACTTGTTTAGATTGTGTACCTCGATGATATTCATGCTTCTGCAAGTTTCCTGCCGCGAAGCCTGCCATGGCTGCGACATGGCAATAAGGCGGTCCGCGGGAATCTGATATTGCATATCAGGGACCGCGTCAGGAGCCGCCTTCATGGCAGAAGCTCGGAACTGTAATATTCTTGTGCTCAACATAATGACCAAATGCCTCCTCCGATTTGCCGTTCTTCGTCCATGGGCCCCTTGTCTCTGCCAGCCATCCCTCGTTGGAACGTGACTTCGAGATCGTCTTCTTTCTATTGGTAGACAGATAAGCGCTTCTCAAGCCGTCCAAAAGTTATAGTAAAGAACGTTGTCAGCAGCAGGTAGAGGCAGCCCGCCCCCGCGAAAATCTCAACCGGCCGGAAAGTAGTCGCATACATTTGCTGCGCCGTCCTCATAAGATCTACCATCGAGATAGTGGCAACAAGAGAAGAATCCTTGAGGAGGGCGATGAATTCATTGCCCATGGGTGGAATAAGCCTCCTATAGGCCTGTGGCAAGATTATGCGACGCATTGCCTGGAGATATGACATTCCAAGAGACCTTGCGGCCTCCATCTGGCCCTTATCTATAGACTCAATGGCTCCCCTGATGATTTCCGCCACATAGGCCGCCGAGTTCAGGCTCATCCCTGTCACCGCAGCCACAAAGGGACTTAAAGTAAGACCGATCTGTGGAAGGCCATAATAAATGGTAAATAACTGTAGCAGAAGGGGAGTTCCGCGAACGAGCCATGTATAAAATCGGGCTGCGGATGAGACCACCCTGCTGTGTGATATCTCGGCAAGAGCAATAAAGAGCCCCAGAGCAGTTCCCACTATTATGGCAAGAACCGTGAGCTCGACTGTCATTATTGCGCCTTCTGCAAGGACTGGAAGATACTTTATGAAAACGGCAAAATCCATAGGTAAGGACTCCAATCGAAGTAGGCGGGAGGAGCCCCAGGCCCTGGTAGCTCCTCCTCAGATCAATGCCATCGGAGGGAATAAACCCCCTGCATGTTCCCTATTTCTTCTTCGCTGTTATGTCTGTGCCGAACCATTTTTGTGATATCTTGGCCATGGTGCCGTCAGCTTTGATTTCTTCGACTATCTTATTGATTGCTTCCTGGAGTTTCTTGTCCTGTTTCCTATACCCGATTGCCACAGGTTCGTCACGAATTGAAGCTACAACCTTGAAATCATCGGGCCTCTCTGTCATGTAGTACCGGCCGACGAGTTCATCGACTACACCCGCGTCAAGCCTGCCGATGCCGAGATCGAGGAAGACCTCGGTAAACTTATTATATTTCTTTAGCTCCTTGATTCCTTTGACTGTTCTTGCCGCCTCCTCGCTGGTTGACCCAAGCTGCGTGCCTACCACCTTACCGGCGAGATCTTCCTTGCTCTTGATCTTGTTATCTTTGGCCCTTACAACAATTACCTGGGATTCATAGAGATAAGGAGGTCCGAAATCAATGACCTTCGCGCGCTCCTCAGTTACGCTCAATGTAGAAAGTATGATATCGAACTTGTGGGCGTTGAGCGCCAGCAAGACACCGTTCCACTCAGTTGGGATCCATTCAACTTTGACGCCAAGGCGTTTCCCGATTTCACGGGCCAGGTCTATATCAAATCCTACAAGGTTGTTGTTGGGGTCCCTGAATTCCATTGGGGGGTACGCATCATCGATCCCGATTGTGAGCTTACCGGCTCTGAGGACTTTTTCCAGAGAATCGTCAGTGGATGGGTTTGCTGCAAGAACCGGAGCAATCAGGCCCGATAGAAGCAAAAGAATTATACTGGATGCCATTAAGAGAACTTTGCGTGTAGCATTTATCCTCTTCATCTGGTTGACTCCCTTCCCGGATCTTTATGTAAAGAAAGCATCTGATACTACTATACTTTAACATAACAAATAGTCAAAGCGCTAGATTAAAGAAGTCCAGCCAAATTTGTCGTTCTCAGGCGGAAAATGATCACATGAGGGGATCTTCGCCAAAATATGAAGATCCAAGATAATGAGGCACAGCCTTTCCTTGCGCGGGCTCATGAAGATTGAGGGGATGAAACTAGTCGTTTCTTGCGCGAGCTTGTGAAGATTCAGAGGGATGAAGCGCAATCCTTCTTTGCACGGACTGTGGTATTATTATGGTAGTATGGACTGGCGAAAAGCTCGCCACTCCCCAGACAAACATGTCGAGCTCTTCGTCACATCAAACCGTGGGTGGCGAATCTTTAGGCAGGCTTTGCGCAGGGGTGACGAAGATCTCGTCGATCCCCCTGCAAAGGTGGCTAAACCATCGTCAGCTCGGATTAATTTTGGAAAATTTTGGGCCAATCTCGCCCATGGGTGGCGAGAACCTCGTCACGTTTTTTGCCAGGATGACGATAGTCGCGCCAGTTCTCTCGCGGAGCTGACGACAATATTGCCAGTCCTTACTCATATGAAGGGAAATCTCACCTAATCTGATCCAAAATTGGAAAATCATATAGGAATTTTGCTTGTAGATGACGAGATTCTAGGCACGTCGGGACGAAGGGTGGGGACAGTATCGTCAGTCTTGGCTTTCAGGTGGCGAAATTCTAGTCACGTCATCGGCGCCTCATCGCGAAATTGGAAGACTCAAGGAGACAATTATTCAAAATAATAAAATTTATGGTATGTCCTGGGTGAAGGTGGCGATATCTCGGCCAATCCAAGCGCGAAAGTGGCGACGGCCGCGCCAGTCTTCGGACAAACCTGACGAAATCTCCGTCACTGCTACCCTCGGCGTCTGTATGTTGTTGTAACTTCGGAGTTGGTCATCTGTAGTTTACTAATTGAAAGGAGGAAAGGCGATCTCCTCCCCGGAGTAAATTCCGAGGTCTCCATCGTCTGATTCTTATGAGGCTTCGTATCGGTCTTGTGGCTCCCTATGACGAATTGGCCAGGCTGGCTGAAGAGGTCTCCAGAGAGCTAGGGTTGAGCCTTGATATAAGGCTTGGGGATCTTGCTCAAGGGGTGGCCGTTGCCCGGGATATGGCCCGTCGCGGGACGGAGGTAATCATCAGCAGAGGAGGGACTGCCCTCGTTATCGAGGAATCCGTGGACCTTCCGGTAATCGCCATTGAGGTCAGCGGCTATGACGTCCTGAGAGGACTCCATGCAGCGAGCCAATTGGGTTCCCCTGTAGGCGTAGTTGGCTTTAAAAATGTCATATATGGCGCCGCGAGCATCAGATCCATTCTGGGACTTGACATCCGGGAGATTCTACTGGAATCCGAGAATGAGGCCGAAGGCAAGATCAAAGAGGCGATAAAGGCAGGGATAAAGGTCATTGTGGGCGATGCGGTATCAGTCCGTACCGCGAAAAATCTGGGCATCCAGGGGGTATTGATCCGCTCAGGCAAAGAGGCGATCTTGCAGGCCATCAATCTGGCAGAACGGGCTGCCATCATAAGACGGCGCGAGCATGAAAGGACAGAGCAATTGAGGGCTATCCTGGATTACGCTTACGAGGGAATCATCAGCATAGACGCTCGCGGTTCCATAGCCGTATTCAACCCATCGGCTGAGAAGATCCTGGGAATTAAGGCGACCAAGGCGCTGGGGAAGCCTGTGGACCAGGTCCTGCCAGGACTGCGTTTCCCTCTCGGCGGCGGGGGGTCAGAGCTTAATGAGGTTATCTCCCTGGGAAAATCCCTCGTCGTGGCTAATTCCATTCCTATCTCAATAAACGGTGAAAATGTCGGAGCTGTCATCACATTTCAGGATGTCACTGGCATCCAAAAGCTCGAGGCCAAGGTCAGAAAGACTCTCTATTTAAAGGGGCATGTAGCGCGTTATACTCTTGATGATCTGGTGGGGGAAAGCCCGCCTTTAGGAAGCCTTCTCGAAGAGGCAAGGTATTTTGCCTCGACTGATTCAACCATCTTGATAACCGGCGAAACTGGGACCGGCAAGGAGATGCTGGCCCAGGGAATTCACAATGCCAGTAAGAGGCGGGACGGCCCTTTTGTCGCCATCAACTGCGTGGCATTACCTGAGAGCTTGTTGGAAACCGAGATCTTCGGGTATGAAGAAGGGGCCTTTACAGGCGCTCGAAAGGGCGGCAAGCCGGGGCTTTTTGAGCTCGCTCATGGGGGGAGCGTTTTCTTGGATGAAATCGGCGAGATGTCATTGAACCTCCAGGCGAGGCTGCTGCGGGTGCTCGAGCGAAAGGAAGTCATGCGTGTTGGCGGTGATAGGGTCATACCTGTCAATGTGCGGGTGCTGGCCGCAACCCACCGGGATCTTGTCAAGGCCGTCAAGGAGGGAACCTTCAGGGAAGATCTTTTCTATCGCTTGAATGTGCTTAATCTGAGGATCCCGCCTTTAAGACAGAGACGGCAGGATATCCCGCTTCTCATCCAGCATTTTCTAGTGCTTTTTCAAAGAGAACAGGACATCGGGCCTGCAAATCTTGATGAATCCGCCATAGAGGCATTGCGCCAATATGATTGGCCAGGGAACGTCAGGGAATTGAGAAATGTTGTCGAACGACTGGCTCTTATGAATAGGGGCAGTAGGATAGGTCGTAAAGAGGTATCTCGTGTTCTATCCCAGATGGCCGGGATAGAAAACATTGAAGAAGGCAATGATGGTGAATCTTCTGGAATGATCCCCATACGTGGGACTCTTGAGGAAATCGAAACCCGCGTTATTCAAAATGTGCTGGCCGCCTGCCATGGCAACAGGTCGGATGCGGCGCGCAGGCTTGGTATAAGCAGGAGTACGCTGTGGAGGAAGCTGGAGAGACAGGATCCTAGACCCGGCAGGTAGCTATGGAATCTCAGCTGGGAAGCTTATCAGAAAAGCCCCCGTCTTTGGTCCTAATCGAATGGCGTTGGTATAAGCCCTTGTCGAACATGGCGGTACTTTCTGTCAAGGTAAGCAAAATCCCGGGTCACGTCGCTTCGCGGAGCGCCGCAACTTTGTGCCGCCCCTATTTCAATCAGGGCAGACCCAGCAAAATGGGACATCGCCATCTATCGCACACTTATATGGCTGAATCCCGTCTCCTTTGTGACCTGACTCAGCAAAATAGGCTTCGCCATTTACTGCAGACTCTGCAACCTTTTCATCTCCCTTCGGAAGTCGTCGAGGCCACCCACTCTGATCCCCTTCCTTAATAGAGGTCTCAAGACTCCCAGTTTATTGATCGCTCGTAATTGCTCCTTTACATCTTCGCCAACAGGCCCAAATCGCTCCTCAAGTACATCTAATATGGCATTTTGCAGAGCCAGGATTTCACCCTTCTCAATCCCCTTTTCAATTCCCTTTTCGATCCCTTGTTCAACGCCTTTCTTTATTCCCTCAGCCAGACCTCTCCGTCTCCCCTCATTAATCCAATCTTGCACAAAGCTTGATTCCTTCACCAGCATGGCTAGATCCCCCCTGAAGAGTCTCAGCAATACGTCTCTATCAAGATACCTCTCTGCCACCATCATAGTCACTGACAATGCATCCGCACGTCTCTTTATATCTTTCTCCTGACTAATGAGCTCCTTGGCTATCTCAACAACCTCAATGCTCCTCTCTTCCGATGCCAAGATAAGAAGCGGCGCAAGCGCCCTCAGATCCCCTCTCACTATATCCTCCACATGATCCCATAGTTTGATGACCCGGTAACTGAATGCATTATATCCTCTCCCGCCAAATCTCGCCATGTACTCCGTGGGAAGCCTTTCATAGTCTTTCTTCTCAAGATATAATACTGCTAAATCACAGGAAGATCATAGGTCACTGAGTAAAATGCATTATACGCAAATAGCCTCTTTGGTATGGCTTTATTATGTCTAAGCTGGAACTCTGCATGTAATATGGCCCTTTCCTTCCCCCGCTTGATCACCCAGATAAAGTCTCCCCTTCTTTGGGGTATGTTTACCTCTGGGTTCTCAATGATCTCTGCGTCAATTCCTTCGCTACTCCCCAGCAAAAGTCCTGCAAAATCTCTTGGATAACGCCTTGCCAGTACCTTTACGCTACGATCTATCGCATCCCTTCGCAAGCCGTCTTCCACCTCCAATGTAATGTCTATGGAATGATAGGATAGATATTATGTGCAAAATCATCACCATGCCGGGGAATGATGTGAAATGGCATTTATCGTTATAGGACATATTCACTGTCGCTTATACCTTACCGGAGCCATATTATCCTATTTTAACCATGGAATCAAATACCATAGATCATGGATAGACCCGTTTCAGCATTTGTAATGGATGTTTGCAAAAGGAAAACTGGGACATGCTGGATTCTGGTCCAAATATCGCCTTTTATCTAGCGCGAGCGCATCCTAGAGAGGGTGCTACATTCTCGACTTTCATGTCGTTGACTTTAGATCGCCGCTATGAAAAAGAGGCGGCAAGATCCCCAATGTAAGTTCCGATTTGGTACACCATGTTTCATAATGCTACATGGACCTTCGGGATATGCGGCACCAATTCGCCGCGCACATATGAGGCTCTGTTCTAATGCAAGGATGGAGGCTCCCCCAGTTGACTCATTTTGAGACAATCACCTATGGTAAAGGCTCTCGACTAAGATGAAATGGCGTAGGCAGGACAGCGTGAAAATAAAGCCAGGGCGGCGCGGAAGAGGACATCCGCTTCATGTCATATTCATGGCATGTTTATTGCGATGATCATATTGCAGCAAATACATATCATCAGGTTTTTGGTCAATAGTGGTAAATGATGCATCAAGACGCCGCGAGGGGACGGAACAGGCTCATGGTAGCAGGTTGCCCCAGCCCGTCCGGAAGGGATGGACAATGTTGGATGGATGCTGAGATAGCAGTAATAGCAGATGATCTTACGGGTGCCATGGATACAGGAGTGCAGTTCTGTAAGAATGGCATGAGGACCGTTGTATATTTCGGTGAATGCCTTGCTGTCGAAAAGCAGGGCTCCGCCATAAAACCCGAAGTCATAGTCATTGACACAGACACCAGGTGGGAATCGCCGGGACGGGCATATGAGAAAGTCCGAAAAATTTCCGAGATACTGAAATTGACAGGTATTAAAAGGGTATATAAAAAAGTTGACTCAACGCTAAGGGGCAATGTTGGCAGCGAATTAAATGCCGTGATGGATGCGTGGAATGCGCATCTTGCCTATGTCGCGCCGGCTTTTCCGGCAATGCGAAGGGTCACAGTAGATGGGCGTCAGCTATTGAATGGCAAACCCCTGGAAGACACGGAGATCGCCAGCGATCTCATATCACCTGCGCGTAGTTCATATATTCCGGAGATTCTCGAATATAGACCGGAGCGGAAGATCGCGCATATAGGGCTTCAAGAAATAGAGATGGGGGAGCATTCCCTGGTCGAGAGAATTGCGGAACTGGCTCGGGAGGGGATGCAGATCCTGGTTTTGGATGCTGTAACACAGGATCATCTTGGCACCATAGCAAGGGCTATAGCGAAGAGTGAATTTCACGAAGTGATGTGCGGATCTGCTGGCCTAGCTGCAGAGTTGCCTGGCGCGTTCGGGCTTGTGGGACGGAAACCCTGTGAAATCCCCAGGCTCAAAAAGGGCCTTCCTGCGCTTGTGGTCGCTGGCAGCAGAAGTCAGATCACACAGGAGCAGTTGAGATTCTTGGGCGCTAATAAGGACTTACCGGTCAGGTGGCTTACCCTAGACATCGATGAAACAGTCAGCGGCAGAACATCGCCTGTCATCAACGAGAGATCCGCAGGAAATGGCGCTATGCTTGCCCGTAGAGAGGTCGAACTTCAGGAACAAGGTGAGTTGATAGCCCGTGACGCAATCCAGGCGCTTGAGGATGGGAAAAGCGTTGTCGTCTCAGTTCGTCCGGAGAACGGCGGGGGCTCTGAGTCGTGGGGGGATTCAAAAGAGAAAGAAGGACGATTGGGCGACATGAAGACCCTGCCAGACGATGGTTTCAGGCCACGGATAGACTTGGAAGAGGCCCATTCGGACATCATTGATTTGAGTCAGTCTATGGTCGACCAGCTGGGCAGAATTGCAAGGAGGGTAATAGATGCGGCGCCGGTCTCAGGGATAGTACTCACAGGCGGGGATACCGCAGCAAGCGTATGCCGGGCTATCAGCGCATCTGGCATAGCTCTCCTCGATGAGATACTGCCGGGCATCCCTCTTGGCGAGATCATCGGGGGACCTTTCGAGGGGCTTGTAGTCGTCACTAAAGCCGGCGCCTTCGGGGATGAGAGGGCGCTTGCCGATGTGCTCAATTATCTGATTCAGAAATAGCCGTCGACACACGGGAATTGGGGGAGCGGTTGAATTTGAATTACAAAAATGTAGATTTGAGGCCGATCATTGCCATAACAATGGGCGATCCTGCCGGCATCGGGGCTGAGATTGCGGTCAAATGTCTCAAGGAGCCGGAGATCTATTCGCTCGCAAGACCTTTGATAATTGGCGATATGGATCAGATCACAGACGCTATCCGGATGACAGGCGGCGGATTGTCAGTAAATATCATTGCGTCTCCGGGTGATGGTCTCTTTTCCCACGGCACCATTGATCTGATCGATCTGAATAATGTGGGGCCTGGTGAGGTCGAATATGGCAAAGTAAGCCCTGTAGCGGGTAAAGCGGCCTATGAGTATATAGAAAAAGCTATAGGGTTTGCCCTTGAGCGTCAGGTGGACGCTATTGTGACCGGGCCCATTCATAAAGAGTCACTGAATCTCGCAGGATACCACTATTCGGGCCATACAGAGATCTTCGCGAAACTCACTGGGACGAGAGATTACGCCATGATGTTGGCTGATGGTGATTTTAGAGTAGTGCATGTGACAACGCATGTATCACTCCGGCGTGCATGTGACCTGATAAAGAAAGATCGCGTGCTGGTGGTGATAAGACTTACTCATGATGCCCTCAGGCGCCTTGAGATCGAAAGACCCCGGATCGGAGTTGCCGGCCTGAATCCGCATGCAGGCGAAGGAGGCTTGTTTGGCTCCGAAGAGATCGAGGAGATCGGCCCGGCTATCCGCGAGGCGCAGGCAGAAGGGATCCTGGCTGAGGGGCCTGTGCCGCCAGATACGGTATTTGCGAAGGCGCGAGGTGGACAATACGACGCGGCAATTGCGATGTATCATGACCAGGGCCATATAGCCATGAAGACCTCTGCCTTTCGACTGGATGCCGAAACTGGCAAATGGCTCTCTGTGAGCGGTGTCAACGTTACACTCGGGCTCCCCATCATCAGGACCTCGGTTGACCATGGGACGGCTTTCGGAAAGGCTGGCCAGGGACGCGCCAATCCGGGGAGCATGATCCAGGCCGTGAAGCTGGCGGTGGGGTTTGCCAGGGGGAGCTGTTCTTCCAATACCATGTGAGCGATATAAGTCAGAAGAGGCTGGGAATGGCCCGCCAGCTACCCCGCGCATAAATGCGGGGGCTTGCGATGAGCAAGTCCGAACTTCATATCAAGGCCGCCATATTCAACCGGCCTCTCATTATTCCCGAAGGGCAAGAGCTCGTGGTGAAAGGAGCTGCGTTGCTTGCGGGCGTAGGTATTGGCGTTTATCCTGATGTCGCGGACGCCTGCAGGCAGACGAATCGAGTAGCTCGCGTTGTGGAGCCTGACCGAAATAAGGCAGATATCTATAATGCCTTCTACCGCGAAGTCTATGTCCGGGCTCTCTCAAATTTGTCTCCTGCATTCAAAGGACTTGGGGCTTTTGCGTCAAAGATCTAGATGGGAAGTCCGCGGATTTGAATAGAGAATCAGCGTCTCGCGTTTGCCAGGCCTGATTTCCTAATGACTTTAAATGCGGCTACAAGATCCCCGTGCCATATGCCAGCCAGGCCTGGTTCGTCTACACGGGCGGGGCTCTTGGGAGTGCGGCTTCCTCATCATATGGCTGCTCCCGGGGACGGACAAATCAGATCTCGAAAGGAGTGAAAGCCTGGTTATGGGGCTGCTAGCTCGCAAAATCGAAAAAGGTGTCGGATTTTGCGGTGTCCTCTGCGCCGGGCGACGTCATGAAGCCTATAATACTAATCACAAGGATCGTTCCTGAAGAACCTTTAGCGCCACTTTATGAGCTTGGGGAAGTCAAGATCTGGGATGGTCCGAGCGTTATGCCCAGAGAGAGACTGCTGGAGGAAATCAGCGAGGCCACTGCCTTGTTTTGTGTGGCGGTGCGGGTGGATGAGGAACTTTTATCCAGAGCGCCACGCCTTAAGGTCGTTTCAAACTTCGGAGTGGGATATGACAATATCGATGTCGAGGCTGCGACTGCAAGGAAGATTATAGTAACAAATGCGCCAGATGTGGTAACGGGAGCAACGGCGGATCTCACTGCTGCATTGATCCTTTGCGCAGCCCGGCGCATAGTAGAGGCCGCGAATTATACTCGCGAGAGGCGATGGAGGGGTTGGGACGCCGACCTCATGCGCGGGAATGATGTTCACGGGAAGACGCTAGGATTGATCGGGCTTGGCCGGATTGGCCGCGCAGTTGCCCGGCGCATGCTTGGTTTCGATATGAAGGTGGTCTATTACGATGTCCGGCGGGATGTAGATATCGAGAATAGGCTCGGGATCTCCTATGTGAATTTCCATGAGGTATTCCGAGTATCTGATTTTGTGAGCGTTCATGTGCCACTTTCGCCCGAGACCCGCAAGTTGATTGGGGCCCGGGAGTTTTCCCTGATGAAACCGGGCGCATATTTCATCAATGCTGCGCGTGGCGGTGTCGTTGATTACGATGCTCTGCGCGAAGCCCTTGAAAATAGGACCATAGCGGGAGCTGCGGTAGATGTCATGCCAAATGAACCTCCATCACCAGACGATCCATTGCTCGGGCTCCCTAACTTGCTGGTTACACCTCATATTGGTACGGCTACTATTGAAACTCGCCGCGCCATGACCGCCGTGGTTGTCCGCAACATCGTTGCTGTCTTGAAAGGAGAGGCTCCGCCCAACTGGGTAAACAAGGATAGATTTTAATCTATGAGTCTATACATTACCCATATTTCTGGTAAAGGTTAGGTATGGGTACCAAAGAGGGTCGGATGTCCGAGCTCTGACGAGGATTTCGTCATCTATGCGCGAAGACTGGCGATATTATCGTCACCGCGGCGCAAAGCATGGTAATACTTATATGCGAGCATGAGGGCTTCCCGCAATCTCCCTGCAGAAATGAGGCTGTTGATCTTGCAAATGACCTGTTCCTGCGTAATCGTAAATGACCCATGCGACGGGCGCCATCCGGGCGGATCTTGGTGAGCGGCAGTTTTTTTGATACGATGATGGAGGGTTGATGATGAATTCTAGGGAAAGAGTTGTAAGGGCATTGAATCACCAGGTGCCTGATAGGGTGCCGATTGATTTCGACAGTACGCCTGTCTCCGGCATGCATGTAACCTGTGTAGCTGCTTTACGGGATTATTATGGCCTGGAAAAGCGGCCGGTCAAGATTCATGAGCCATTTCAAATGTTAGGCCAGATCGAGGATGATTTAAGAGACGCTATTGGTATTGATGTCATTGGTGTGAACGGACGAAATACTATGTTCGGCTTTCCCAATGAAAATTGGAAGTCTTGGAGATTCAATGGTTTGGAAGTACTTGTTCCGGAGAAGTTCAATACCACCACTGATGAGGCAGGGAATACTTATATTTATCCGGCCGGTGATTTAAACTCTCCTCCCAGTGGGAAAATGCCGGAAGGCGGTTATTACTTTGATGCGATCATCCGCCAGGAGCCAATTGACGAAGAGGCGTTGAACCCCGAGGATAACCTGGAAGAATATCAACCGATTTCCGATGAGGATCTGACCTATTTTGAAAATGCCATTAAAGACGCTGCAGCCAAAGGGAAGGCTGTCATCGCCAATTTCGGCGGCACCGGTTTGGGGGATATCGCCCTTGTACCTGGACCGGGTTTGAGATATCCCAAGGGAATCCGGGATGTCCAGGAATGGTATATTTCCACTGTGACGCGCCGGGAATATATTCATCAAGTCTTCGCGAAGCAAACCGAGATTGCGCTGGAAAATCTGGCCAAACTCAATCAAAGGATCGGCGGCTTGGTGGATGTGGTATTTGTCTGCGGCACGGATTTTGGAACCCAGGTCAGCACATTTTGCTCGGAAAAGACATTTCGGGAATTATGGCTGCCTTATTATCGACGGATTAACCAGTGGATTCATCGAAATACGCGATGGAAGACGTTCAAACATAGTTGTGGGGCCATCGAACCTTTTATTAATGCCTTCATTGAAGCGGGGTTTGATATCTTAAACCCTGTTCAGTGCTCGGCGGCGGGGATGGACCCTGAGCTCTTGAAAAGCAAATATGGGGACCGGGTTGTATTTTGGGGCGGCGGGGTTGATACGCAGAGGACGTTACCCTTTGGCACGCCGCGAGAGGTCCGGGATCAGGTTTTGCGACGCTGTGAAATCTTCTCGAAAAACGGTGGTTTTGTATTCAATGCCATTCACAATGTTCAGGCGAATACCCCGATCGCCAATATCGTGGCCATGATTGATGCGGTCCATGAGTTCAACGGGGATAGGTAATTTTTGTAAATAGGTTCCCATACCGATGCAAGCGAAGGATGGGGTGTAAATATATCTCAAGAAAGCAAGATCGGCGCCTCTCCTCAGGTCTTGCGACCGGGACGCCTGGTGCCGCGCAAAAGGGGTGGAAAGTGGCGTGGGCGGAAAAGACTTAATTTATGCCATCGAGGAACGAATTGGCCAGCCAGAGTTTTTTGTAGGTAGACATGAGGAGCTTTCCTTTTTCATAGAATGGGTGGACAATATACCTCGAAAGCTCTCCCGTTCCACCGCTCTTCTTTCCAGGAGAAAAAAGGGCAAAACCGCCTTGGTCGAGAGGCTGTATAATATCATTTACACCCGGAATAGCAATATCATTCCATTCTATTTTGAAGTAAAAGAGGGGAGTAGATGGATCGTCGATTTTGCGGAGCTTTTCTATAGGACATTCATATCCCAATATATAGGATTTAAAGCAAGGGATGTTGAATTCTGCCGGGATCCAAAACCCCTGGACATCCTCGAGGCCAAAGCTGGTGGACTTGGCCTCACAAAAATCGAAGAGAATATCCACGCTTTCAAACTCGCCCTCAAAAGCGGTCTTATAGATAATATATGGGATCATGCCCAGGCTGCACCTCACAGGATAGCAGGCATAAGTGGAGACTATATAGTTCAAATCATTGATGAATTCCAGTTCCTTAACAGTGAGATTTACTATGACAGGGAAAGGACCAAGGTTGCCAGTGACCTTGCAAGCACATATCTCTCCCTAGCCGAGTCCAAAATAGCCCCCCTGCTGGTTACAGGTAGCTGGGTAAGCTGGCTTAGAAATATCATCCACATGCAGCTGCCAGGGAGATTCGTGGAGATGGAGCTCGGCAACCTCACAGATGAAGAAGGCCTTGAGGCTGTGCTAAATTACAGCATCATGACAGGCGTGCCCGTAGCAGAAGATGTGGCGGTGTATCTCAACAAACTTGTGGATTCAGACCCATTTTATATAAGTGCTGTGATAAGGAGCCATTACAAGGGCAAGGACCTCACTACTGTGGATGGACTGCTCAATACCCTGGAATATGAGCTTCGTAGGGGGACTATTTATGGCACATGGCTTGAGTATATCGGAAGGACCTTGATGCAGGTAAATGATGTATATGCCAAGAAAATAGTGCTATTCTTGTCAAAGAACAGGGAGAGGGAATGGACCAGGAAGGAGATCATAGAGAAGCTTGGGCTGCCTTATACAGACCGGGAGGCAGAGGAAAAGCTGCAGATGCTGGTGAAGGGGGATCTCATAGCAGAAGGGGATACCAGCGCAAGGTATCGAGGGATGAAAGATGATATTTTCTACAAGGTGTTCAGGTATAAGTATGAGGAAGAGATAGATAGCCTCCCTCTAGGCGAGGCGCTGGCCGAGGAGAGGGAGAAGCAGAAGAGGGAAATAGAGAGATTAAAGCGAGAATTGAGGAGTCTGAGAGGTCTTCAGAGCTACCACAAGGGTCACTTTCTTGAATATCTTCTGATGAGGTATTTGCGGTTCGAGGAATTCAAGAAAGAGGGAGCCAGACTCAAGGACAAGGTATATAACTACCAGGAGGGGGCGGAATTCACCTCTTACCGGGAAGTCAAACCCGCAAGAGTCAGTCTCGAGGGCGGCAGAGAATATGAGATAGACATATGGGCGAAGAGTTATGAAGATGGCCAGGACCTTATGATCAGTGTCAAGGACCGGGAAAAGGCGCTCGGAATAAATGATATAGAAGAGTTTCTCAAGGTAAAGAGCATAGCTGAGGAGCAAGGTTTGATGGGACATTTCATACTTTATAACACCGGCGGTTTTGATGACAGCGCCATGGAAACGCTATCCCAGCATAAGGTGATGTATGCAGATAGGGCAAGCTGGAAGGCGGGAATGGCTTTCTCGTAGTTGGCTCAGTCACGGGCCGGACCGCTAGCGGACAAGCCAAAGATAGAGGTCACCGGTATCCGCAATCAACGGATACAAGGGGCGCTTTCTGTTCAACATAAGCTGATTCTAGCCAACAGTGATAGCTGCCCCCCCCGGGCGTATCTAGAGAGAAGTTTAAGCTGGTGTCGCAATTGTGGTTTGTCTCTTCATAGCGCGGCATTTTCACCCCTATCTCAATGTTTTAAAGTTAGCTCTCTCGATCTCGCCTTCTCTCCATTTTTCAATAGATTAAACCGGCGTAGTCGTCGGGGCTGTGGATATGTGGGCAACGCGAAGCGTTGTCCAAGCGGCTG